>NZ_NTRO01000022.1:0-296711 GCF_002560575.1 Bacillus sp. AFS023182
GAAACATTTTTTAAGTATGTATGAGCAAATAAAAAGACGCTGAGAAATAGGATACCATATAAAATAGGCTTTACTAACTTTTTAGACATAAGCTCCCCCGTAAATATCTTTTTCTCTATGTAAGTAATTTTGTAAGTAGTATAAAAAACTCCTCTCTCCGTTGTATCATGACCGAAAGAGGAGTTCAATCATTATCTTACATTTTGAGGAAACTATATCTCCTATTATTCGATTACACCTGAATTTGTAATATTAACCTCATACTTTACTGTGATAGGTACGTCTTTATACATTTTTTGCCATTCTGCTAATTTAAATGGTCTATAGTGTTGTCTAAATTGAGCTCCTAGCCCAAGGGGATCAACATTTAGAGATTTAAATTTTTTGATAAGTTTTGCGGCTTTAGCATTTAAGCGTTGTTCAACTTCTCGTGATATTTTTTTTGTGTTTTTTTTATTTTCTAGGTTTATTTGTTTCGAAAGTTCTAGAATGCGTGCATCCATTTTTACTTTAATTAAAAAGGAAGGCTTTCCAGCTTTTACATTTACAGTATACGTTGGCTTGGAGCGTATATTATTGATCATTACATATCCATTATTACTTTTAAATTCGTGTGAATCTAACCGATGTTTTTCCGATAATCCCTTAAATACGAACATATCTTGTTGATCAATTTTTCCGACATACTTATCATTTTTTAAAAGTCCAATGCCAGTGATTTTGATTTTGTCTTTACTCTTTTTTAGGATAGGCATATAAGAATCTTGGCCTTCACGATAATAACGAAATGCACCTAAATGTAAATTATCAGTTGGTAAGGGGCCTGTTTGCATGTTATGCTCTAACATTTTTGTTATATAAATAGCAACATTAGCTGAAGTTGTATATTTTCCTTTAAACAGCTCAGGTCCATTTCCTTCTAATAATCCAACATACAATGAGTTTCCGATGCTGACATCACGAACCAATGTGTCAAAGGAGGTCGACAATCCCTTTTTGGCAATTTTTGTAGTAAACAAAGCAATGCGCATTTGTCCGCTTGCAAATGGTTGAGAAGATTCCAAAGAAGTATCAGCTTTTACTTGTTTAACAGCATTTGCTACTCCTTCATAGACCTGTACTTTATTTCCTTTTCGTTGCACCGGACAAACCGATGTCACCTTTATTTTATTGTTTTTTGCTGTATCAAAAACAACCCCTTGAATTAACTGAACATCATCAACAATATTTTTTTGCAAACAGCCTGTTATGGTGAATAAACAAATACATGAAAGAAGAATTAGTTTTCTCTTGATTTTTTCCATTTTCTTTTCACCCACACGATAAGAAATAAGATTGGGATGTAAACATACATAAGCCAAAGACTAATTTTGGAAATATAACTAATAAAATCGTTGATATCGTGCCTGTTTGTTAAAAGTTGTGAAACAATAATGGTAATTAGTATGAAAGAAAGTAAAATGTATTTTTGCTTTACATGAAAGATTTCATGCGTTCCTCTTGTAGCGGCCCATAATGGAAGAATAGAACTTGTAAGAATTACAAGTGCATAGCCAGAGATGGCAATGTATTCTAGTCGTTCGATAAAGGGTAATTTAATAACTTGTGTCATGGAAAGTTGAGACCAAATTGTTTTTGATAACTGTTTTTCGCTAAAAAAAGCGAATGCCAAAATCGTGCTAAATAAATATAAAATGTTAGAGAACAATACACCATATTGTGCAAATTTATGAGATTTTTCGGGATTCTTCACAAATGGGTATATCATAAGCAAGATTTCAAAGCCTGTCATACTATAAATTGAAAATTGAGATGCTTTTAAAATATCTCCGAAAGAATGTGAAAAAACAGGAAGTAAATTTTCCCAATGTGCGTATCGCAACATAAAAAAACTAAGAAAAATATAACCTAATGTTCCCACGATTGAAAGTACACAGATACCGGTCATGACGCGAAATCCTGATGAGATGACGTAGTAACTTAATAAACATAAAAAGATTGTGAACATCCAAGTGGACCCGGTAGGAAACATCCATACTTGAACAATCTCAACATACGTTCGAACAACGGATATACTCAAAGCGAAAAAATACAACATGAATACAATACTAATGCCATTACCGAGCCATTTTCCAAAAGTTTGCTGATGAAGATCTATTAGGTTGCCGTTTGTATTTTTTAATAAGTAATACATCACCCAAACGAGAATATGAATGATGATTCCAGTGATAAGAACGCCAATCCAAGCATCATAGCCTGCAACTTTAGCAATAATGCGTGCAAACCCGAGAACTCCAGCACCGAACTGTGCACTATGAACTAAGAAGAAAACAAAGATGGGAGATATTTGATATTTTGTTTTGACTTTACTCATAGGTGCACCTCGTTTCTTATTCATCAAAATCAGATGTATGTTTTATTGAAATTCCTGTTGCTGATTTTTTTACGTGTTGCGGTCTTGCTTGAATATCCCTTGTATCAATCATAGATAACGGAAATCGGACCCAAGAGTCTTTTATTGATTGCTTCCTTGCTGGATAAAAGAGCGCGAATGGTTTCCGTAAAGAAGAAAGCCTGAATAGATGAGTAAATAAAAAGATAAAACCTAGTGAAATTCCAAATAGTCCACCTAATTCTGCAAATAAAAGGAATGGGAATCGTAGTAAGCGAACTGCGTTCCCCATCTTATAAATCGGTGTGATAAAGGAAGCTAACGCGGATAAGGCGACAATGATTAACAAAATATTACTTGTTAGTCCTGCTTGTACAGATGCTTGTCCGATTACGATACCGCCTACAATACCGAGTGTTTGCCCTACTTTCATTGGCAGCCTAGCCCCGGCCTCTCTAAGTAAATCAATAACTAGTTCTAGAAAGAGCGCTTCTATTAAAGGTGGGAAAGGAACTTGTGCTCTTGATAAAATTAATGTTTCGAGTAAATCGCTTGGAATTAATTCGTAATGATAACTTAAAATGGCAACATATAATGGTGCTGCGCAGATGGAAAATAGAACAGCAATGAGTCGTAAAAGTCTTGAAAACGTAGCGTAAAGCCAAGATACGTTGTAATCCTCTGGTGAAACGAAAAAATCAAAGTATGAAACAGGAGTGAGTAAGACGCTCGGTGAACCATCTACAAAAATAGCGATTTTCCCATCAATTAATGCGGTCGTTACTCGGTCTGTACGTTCTGTATTAATATATAGTGGGAAGATTGATTTTTCTCCCATTAATTCTTGAATATAGGAGCTGTCGTTGATTTGATCGTATTCAATTGTACGAAGTGATTCTTCTAAATAATCAACACTGTCTTTTTCAGCAAGATTCTCTAAATACATCATGACAACTTTTGTTTTAGAGAACGTCCCAATGATAACTTCTTTTGTTTGTAGTGCTAACACCGGAAGGCGTTTACGTACTAAGTTAATATTCGTATCAATATCCTCTACAAATCCCTCTTGTGGACCAATAACTGTAGATTCATTTAAGGGAATAGATGGTGCCCGATAATTATCAATTGTGATATTTGCTAAGATACATTTTTGATCTTGTTTATGTAACTGTACAATCGCATGCCCTTTTAAAACCATATCTTCAATTTTTTGAAGGTCGTTTGTAATCGTAATCCCGCTCATCGGAATATGTTCTTTTAATTCTTCTAATGTAGAGTATGTACGCTCTAGTAATGCTGGCATTAAATATTTTTGTAATTTTTCCCCATCAAGTGATGGCCGATAATAAGAAATCCAGTACGGCATTGTTTCATCATCTGACGTATGATAACTTACAAAATCACTAGATGCTTTTAGGTTTTCTAATAAATCTTGAAGAGAGTGAGCCTTTTCTTTCTCAGGTTTACTGAAATCATAAATGCTATTGCTATTATTATTTTGCTGCGTTTGTGTATCTTGTTTCGTATCTTGAGCAGCTTGCTGTTGTTTATTTTGTGTTTGCTTGTCTTGCTGAGCAGCTTGCTGTTGTTTGTTTTGATCTTGCTTGTCTTGCTGAGCAGCTTGCTGCTGTTTGTTTTGTGTTTGCTTGTCTTGCTGAGCAGCTTGCTGTTGTTTGTTTTGATCTTGCTTGTCTTGCTGAGTAGCTTGAGCTTGCCCTTTTGAATCTGTTTTACTTGATTTTTTTTTCTTGCGAAACCATTTCCATATCATATGTATTCCCTCTTTAATGATGTTAGATAATGTTAGTTTGTGGGTATTTTTGTATATTATGCACTTATTTAAGAGAGTAAGAAGGAATTTCATTTTATATATATAAATTTCCTTTAAGAGAAAGTTTCTCTTTTTATAAGCTGAAAAATATATGAATGAACATGTTGGAAGAAATGTAGCGAAGGAGGGAAAAAATTGTTACATGTGAAAAAAGAAAACTTTTATTTAAAAGAATTCACATTTGAAAACGGCATGAAAATTCCCGTTCAGATTGGATATGAGACATACGGTAAATTAAATCGGGAAAAATCAAATGTGATTTTAGTCTGTCATTATTTTAGTGCAACAAGCCATGCCGCGGGAAAATATACGGAAGAGGATCCATTTCCTGGATGGTGGGATGGACTGATTGGTCCGGGGAAAGCAATTGATACAGATCGCTATTTTGTAATATGTACCGATAATATTTGCAATGTACAAGTGAAGAATCCTTACGTAATGACAACGGGGCCAAAATCAATCAATCCAATAACAGGATTTGAATATGGGATGGAGTTTCCGGTATTTACGTTTTTAGATGTGGCACGTGTGCAATATGAATTAGTGAAAGCCATGGGAATAACAAGATTGCATGCTGTCATAGGGCCTTCAGCTGGTGGAATGATTGCACAGCAATGGGCTGTTCATTATCCGGATGTGGTAGAGCGGATGATTGGTGTAATTACGAACCCGCAAAATCCGGTTGTAACGTCGGTTAATGTTCTGCAAAATGCAATCGAAGCTATTCAGTTAGATCCGAAGTGGAATGATGGAAATTATGGGGAAGAACAGCCAATGAAAGGATTACATGTAGCAGGAAAAATGATGTTTATAAATGCATTTGATGCTCACTATTATGAAACGACATTTCAGCGTAATAGTGCAGAAACAGCACCTTATGAGAATTTCTCGGCATTACTGTCATTTGAACAAAATATAAATGCGTTGACACTTCAAAATATTACTTTTGTTGATGCGAATTCATGGATGTATACAGCAAAGGCCACATTATTACATGATCTTGCCCACGGCTTTTCTTCTTTAGAAGAAGCACTTTTTCAAATCGAGGCAGATGTGCTTATGATTCCATGCAAACAAGATTTGTTGCAACCTTCTCGTTATAATTATCAAATGGTAGACGTGCTTAGGAAGCAAGGGAAGTATGCGGAAGTGTATGAGATTGAAAGTATAAATGGTCATATGGCTGGAGTAATAGATGTTCATTTATTTGAAAAGAAAGTGGATGAGTTTTTAAGGAGAAGAGTGTCTAGCCATGTGTAAAAGAAAAGGTGCAAGTCGTTAAGCAGGCACCTTTTTTTAGATGATTTTTAAACGGAAGAGGTATGTTGCAATGCACAATCCTAAACAAGCAATGCCGATTAATAAATAGAGGAATGATCGTTCTTGAGAAGATTGTGTAGGCTTACTTTTGTTAAATACACCAAGTGAAATGATAGCAAGAGTTAAAAAAATGAGACCTATAATGAAAAGAACAAGTGTCATTTCAAGTGACTCCTTTCGTAAAACAAGTATATTGAGGATACAATGTAAAAGCTATATTTGTAAATAGATTCATTTGCAATTGTGCTGAGAAACAATAAAAAGATAAGAAGTTTCAAGTGTTTGCGTTCGTAATTTTGCATGCTAAAATTGGAGATGAATAGATGAGTAAAGAAAAAGCTGATTACTTAGAGTTACATTGTATATAAGGAGGAATTATGGATATGACGGAAGTAAAAACAATTACAACAGAAGAATTGAAAGAACGTTTAGAAAATGGAGAAACATTATTTTTAGTAGATGTGCGTGAAGATGAGGAAGTAGCACAAGGGAAAATTCCAGAAGCTGTACATATTAAAATGGGTGATATCCCAAATAAAGTTGACTTCTTTGATAAAGAAAATGAATATATTTTTATTTGTAGATCAGGAATGCGTAGTGAAAATGTATGTCACTATTTAAATGAACAAGGGTTTAAAACGGTAAATATGGTCGGCGGTATGCTGCAATATGAAGGTGAAATTCAATAGTTCGTTCTTAAAACTTGAAACGTGTTTGTTTCAAGTTTTTTTTTTTTGCATACAGTGTACAAAAGAATCCTTTTCTTAGAAAGGAGGTTACTTATGAGTGCATTTCTTCGGAAGATTAAAATTATAAATAATCGAGGAGCGGTAAATGTAGGCGATTGTTTTAGTATCGAACCATTTGCTGTAGCGAAAATATATGCTGGTTCTGGGGCTTCAAGCGTTGCCACCTTTTTAAATGGGAAGCGCATGCCAGCAGAGGTGCCGAGGGGGACTGTATTTATTCCTCCGTTAGAAACAAGTGAATTAACATTAGGTTCGTAAAAGAAAGGTTGACTGGTAATGCCGGCAAATATTAAAGAATTTATTATTGTTAATAACTATGGAAATCTATTTACGGGAGATAATTTAAGGGATACTTCATTTAGTGCATCAAAGACGTATAGTGGAGCATCTGGGCCAACTTATATTGATGTTGTGACAGTAATTGGAACAACAACAAAGGTTTGTTTACAGCCAGGAGATACAATAACTACAACGTATACGAAAGGAGCACCTGCAGGAGCAAGTGGAAATACAGATTCCGGTATAAGCGCAACTGGCATCTTACAGGCTGCACCCAATACGGATAATTTTGATTCGGCGCCTGGTCTATAGAAAACCCTCCTGCCAAAAGCGGGGGGTTTTTCACATACTTATAACATATCATCCGTTTTCGTCTGCTCCGTTTACAAGGGAAACAGGGAGAAGAGCAAGGATAATAACATGAGAGGACACTCGCAATGATTCTTATATATTGCGCAAATTTGTTCTAATGTTAGACAACGAGTGGAGTCTTTTCTGTTGCAAACAGGTTGGCAACAAATCGGTGGAGTGTGGTATAAATCCGGTAACAATGATGCTTGGGATTCAAGTGTTGTAAGATAGTAAAAACAACAAACATAGAATATGAATGTAAAAAACAGCACCTATCCTCCTATTATGAGATAGGTGCTATTTTTATTAAATTTTTGCTTTTTCAGATTCAATAGGCTGTCTTTTACGATAAATCACATAACTGCGTTGTAAATATTTCATAGGAACGCTGAAGACATGTACAAGTCTTGTAAATGGCCATGTTGCAAAGAGCCCCATCGCTGCAATGATATGGATTTTAAACCAAATAGGTACTTCTGCCATATATTCTGCTTTCGGCTGGAAAACAAAGAGGCTGCGGAACCATGGGCCGATTGTTGTTCGATAATCAAATCCTTTTGCATCAATATTGAAAAATGTAGAGGATAGTCCTGCTAACATTACGATGAATAAGAGGACAAGGGCCACGTAGTCTCCTTTTGTACTTGTTACGATAATGCGTTTTACTGTAAAGCGGCGGTACATTAAAATGACTAATCCGACGATAGAAGCGATTCCAGCAGGAAGACCGAAGCCGATAGCGACCATATGATACGTATGCTCTGAAATACTGAAAGAGCTGTATACGGATTCTGGAATTAATATTCCCATGATATGTCCACCGATTACGAACATAATGCCAAAGTGGAAGAGCAAGCTTCCGATTCGGAGCATTTTCTTTTCTAATAGTTCGCTAGATTTTGATGTCCAGCCAAATTGATCATAGTTGTATCTGAAAATGTGTCCGCCGATAAAGATTGCGAAAATGATATAGGGAAACAGTACCCATAAAAATTGATTCATCATTTTGACGACACTCCTTTCTAATTCGCTTGTACTCCCCAGGCATCGATAGCGAGGAGAATGGCAGCGATAATTGGTTCGTACATACAATTTGCTTCTTGTAGCTGCTTGTGCAATGCTTGTATATTTTTCGTGTATTTACTCATAATCGGTTCGCTATCTTCTTCATTCGCGTTTGCAAGAAACTCAAGTAGAAGTGGTAAATAATCAGGTAGTTCTTTGTCTGTTGCTGCAAAGCCAGCCTTTTGATAGTGCTGTTTTAACTCTAATAATTCAATTCCTCGTTCTCTTTGTTCACCTGTGTTCATGTAAGTAAGGTACATATTTGTTTTCTTTCCGAAGTCGAATGTATATACGTAAGAATCAATAAGTTGATCGTTTGTTTTTTCTAGTGCTTGTTTTATAAATGTTGTAAGTGATGCGCGGATTTCTTCGTGTTCAATCGTTTGAATCGCTTCCTGTAATTCTAGTAAAGCTTCTCTCCAACCTAGTTCAGGATAGGAGAGAAGAAAGGAAGAACAAGAAAAAGCGGTTTGTAAACTTTGTTTCATATTTGCCTGCCTCCTTTATTTAAGAGATCGTCATACAAGAACCTGGACCACCTGCGAAGGAAAGACCGCAGCTTCCTTGCTCACTATATAAATCTGCAACTTGTTCGCGGTGAGATGTAGGGATAACGAAGCGATCTTTGTATTTTGCGATAGCAAGAAGGCGATACATATCTTCCACATCTTCTTTCGTTAAGCCTAAGTTTGCTAATACAGCTTCATCTGGTTCTTTATTAATTTGCAGTGCTCTCATATGCGTTCGCATAACAGCCATTTTTTTCAATGTAAGACGAATATGTGATTCATCGCCTGCTGTCAGTAAGTTGGCCAAATATTGAATTGGAATACGCATGTTATCAATAGCAGGGAAAATTTCTTCTGCTTTCCAGTTGCTTCCTTTGCCTTCCACCATATTCATAATTGGACTGAGCGGTGGGATATACCAAACCATGGGCATTGTACGATATTCTGGATGAAGAGGAAGGGCGATTTTCCAATCAATGATCATTTTATAAATAGGTGACTCTTGAGCCGCTTTAATCCATTCTTCAGGAATACCTTGTTTTTTCGCTTCAGCTGCTACTTCTGGATCGTTTGGATCTAGGAAAACAGTAAGCTGAGATTCATATAAATCTTTTTCGTCTTCAACAGAAGCAGCTTCTTTTACTTTGTCAGCGTCATATAACATAACTCCGATATAACGAATACGTCCTACACATGTTTCAGAACAAATTGTTGGCATACCAGCTTCAATACGCGGGAAGCACATTGTACATTTCTCTGCTTTATTTGTTTGCCAATTGAAATACACTTTTTTATATGGACAAGAAGATACACAGAATCGCCAAGCACGGCATGCATTTTGGTCGACAAGGACAATCCCATCTTCTTCACGTTTATACATTGCGCCAGATGGACAAGAAGAAACACAAGATGGATTCATACAGTGTTCGCAAATGCGAGGTAAGTACATCATAAAGACGTTCTCAAAATCTGTTTTAATATCTTCTTCCATTTTCTTGACGTTCGGATCTTGTAATCCTGTTATATGTCCACCTGCTAAATCATCTTCCCAGTTTGGTCCCCATTCAATTTTGTCGATAAATTCGCCTGTAATTGCTGACTTCGGACGAGCTACTGGTTGATGTTTTCGCTGCGGGCTGTTTGTTAATGTTTCATAATCATAGTTCCAAGGCTCAAAGTAATCATCGATTGTAGGCTGATCTGGATTATGAAAAATGTTCATAAGACGTTTCATTTTTGAACCAGACTTTAGCTGGATTTCACCGTTTTTTAATTCCCAGCCGCCTTTATATTTTTCTTGATCTTCCCATTGTTTTGGATAACCGATACCTGGTTTTGTTTCCACGTTGTTGAAGTACATATATTCAGCACCTGGACGATTCGTCCAGGTGTTTTTGCATGTTACGCTACAAGTATGGCAGCCGATGCATTTATCTAGGTTCATTACCATTCCGACTTGCGCTTTAATCTTCAAGCCAATCTACCTCCTTCAGTTTGCGGATTACGACGTTTAAGTCACGCTGGTTACCGGTTGGACCATAGTAGTTAAATCCATAGCTTAATTGGCCGTATCCACCAATCATATGTGTTGGTTTGACATGAATGCGGGTTGGACTATTATGCGTTCCTCCGCGGTTGCTTGTTAATTTCGTACCAGGCACGTTAATATGACGATCTTGTGCGTGGTGCATAAAGGCCATTCCTCTTGGTATACGGTGCGTTACGACGGCACGTGCCACAACAACACCGTTACGGTTGAAGCATTCGATCCAGTCATTATCATTAACGCCAGCTTCGGCAGCGTCGTCTTTGTTCATCCAAACAGTTGGACCACCTCTAAATAGCGTTAACATCGGTAATGAATCGAAGTACATACTATGAATTGACCATTTATTATGTGGTGTTAAATAGTTCAGTGTAATTTCTTTCCCTTCTACTTCAGGGCGTGATTTACGGAACGGTTTATGTTGCAAGATTGGTTTAAATGTTGCCATCGTTTCACCAAATTCTTTCATCATATCGTGATCTAAGTAGAAAGATTGTCGCCCTGTTATCGTTCTCCAAGGGATAAGACGCTCGACATTCGTTGTAAATGGTGAGTAACGACGTCCTCCTTTTTCGGAACCAGTAAAAGCAGGGGATGTAATTACCGTTTTTGGCTGCGCTGTAATTTGTTCGAATGTGAAGCATTCTTCTTCGCGTTCTTCAGCTAAATCACGAAGCTGTAAATCTGTTTGTTTTTCAAGAGCTTCCCAAGCTTTTACGGCCATATGACCATTTGTTGTAGAAGAAAGGGTTAACACTGCTTCGGCAGCATTGATTGCCTCTGTTATGTCAGGGCATCCTTTTGCGATAGAATCAGTACGAACAACACCTAATCTACTCTTTAATTGTTCATATTCTTTTTCTGCTGACCAGGAAATTCCTTTCGTACCAATAGGCTGTTTTCCAGCGTTTGGTCCAAGCGCTGTCATCTTGTCATAAATCGTTTTATAATCTCGTTCTACAACATGAATTTGCGGCATTGTCTTTCCTGGTATTGGTTCACACTCACCTTTGCTCCAGTCATTAATCTTGCCAAGTGGTTGTGCTAATTCTTGCGGTGTATCATGAAGAAGTGGTGTTGCAACAACTTCTTTCATTGGTTCAAGGTCAAGTTCTGTTGCTAAATTAGAGACTGCTTTCGAAAGGGAACAGAAAATATCCCAGTCAGAGCGAGCTTCCCACGGAGAACCGATTGCTGGATTAAATGGATGCACGAACGGATGCATATCTGTACTGCTTAAATCGTGTTTTTCATACCAAGTTGAAGCAGGTAAAACGATATCAGAATAAAGTGCTGTTCCAGCCATACGGAAATCTAAGTTGATTAGTAGATCAAGCTTTCCTTCAGGTGCTTCCTCATGCCATTTTATTTCTTCTGGTTGTAATGAATCGCTATCGTCATTCATTAATCCGTTTGTTGTACCTAATAAATGTTTTAAGAAATATTCGTGTCCTTTACCGGAACTTGAAATTAAGTTTGCGCGCCATACGAATAAGTTGCGCGGGAAGTTATTTTTGTTATCAGGGTCTTCAATGGCAAATTTCAATTCTTTATCTTTTAGCTTCTGCGCAACGTATTTCCCGATTTCTTCCTGTGTTGTTGCGCCACTAGCGACAGCTTCTTTATAAATTTCAATTCCGTTTTTCTCGAACGTTGGATACGAAGGTAGCCAGCCAAGGCGAGCAGCTAACACATTGTAATCACCGTGATGTTGATAGCGTGAGTTACCGACAACTGGCGATGCTAAATGTCCGACTGGTGTATCTTCATAACGCCATTGATCTGTTACGAAATAGAAGAAGGATGTACCGTTTTGTAGTTTCGGCGGACCTTGCCAGTCTTTTGCCATTGCGATGGTTTGCCAACCTTCTGCTGGTCGTAGCTTTTCTTGCCCAACATAATGCGCCCAACCACCGCCGTTTACACCTTGTGCACCAACGAGAAGAACAAGATTTAGAACCGCACGGTAAATCGTATCAGAGTTAAACCAATGGTTAATACCAGCGCCGACAATAATCATCGAGCGACCGTTTGTATCAATGGCATTTTGAGCAAACTCGCGAGAGATTTGAATAATAAGTTCTCGCTTTACTCCAGTCATTTTTTCTTGCCATGCTGGTGTAAATGGAACATCATCATTGAAATCTTTCGGTTCCTGCCCGCCAAGTCCGCGATTAACACCGTAGTTTGCTAACGTTAAGTCGTACACGGTTGTAACGAAAACGTCGCCTTCTTCTGTAGTGATTTTTTTCACTGGAATTGTTCGTTCTAATACTTTGTTTCCATCATCAGAGAAGTATGGGATCTGCACAGTTCTCACTGCATCTTCCATACCAAGTAAGGAAAGACGTGGATCAATTTTTTCGCCTGTTTGTTCATCTTCTAAACGCAAGTTCCATTTCTTTTCATTATCCCAACGTGAACCCATTGTGCCATGAGGTGTTGCGAAATCTTTCGTGTTATCGTTCCAAAGAACAGGTTTCCATTCGCCAAGTTTTGTTTCACGGCCGATATCATTCGCATTTAAGAAACGATCTGCAACGAATTGGTCTCCTTGTTGTTTGAGTGTGACAAAGAATGGGAAATCAGTATATTGTTTTGCGTAATTTGTGAAGTATTCCACTTGTTTATCTACGTAAAACTCTTGTAGGATGACGTGCCCCATTGCCATCGCAAGTGCACCGTCTGTACCTTGTTTTACGCTAATCCAGTCATCAGCAAATTTTGTGGATTCCGCAAAGTCAGGGCTTACGGAAACAACTTTCGTTCCTTTATAGCGCACCTCTGCTAAGAAGTGGGCATCTGGTGTTCTTGTCATTGGTACGTTTGAACCCCAAGTCATAATGTAACCTGAGTTATACCAATCACTACTTTCTGGTACGTCGGTTTGATCACCCCAAATTTGCGGGGAAGCTGGTGGCAAATCAGCGTACCAATCGTAGAAGCTAAGCATCGGTCCACCCATAAGCTGCATAAAGCGACTACCAGCAGCATGGCTCAGCATTGACATGGCTGGAATTGGTGAGAAACCAACGTTTCGGTCTGGACCGTACTTGATTACTGTATAAAGTAAAGAAGCGGCAACAAGTTGTAATACTTCATCCCAATTTGCACGGATGAATCCACCTTTACCACGTGCCTGCTTGTAAGTACGTGCTTTTTCAGGGTTTTCTACGATACTTTTCCAAGCGTCTAATGGTGATTTATGATTTTGTAGCTCCTCTTGCCACATATTCCAAAGAACACCGCGTACATATGGATATTTCACGCGAAGCGGACTATAGATGTACCAAGAAAAACTTGCTCCACGCGGACATCCCCTTGGTTCGAAGTCTGGCATATCAGGACCAGTGGATGGGTAGTTAAGTTCTTGACCTTCCCAAGTCACAATTCCATCTTTTACGTAAATATTCCAACTACAAGAGCCAGTACAGTTAACGCCGTGTGTAGAACGGATTACTTTATCGTGTTGCCATCGTTTTCTATACACATTTTCCCATTCGCGATCTTCGTATGTTTCTTGTGTATGATTATCGTTATAGCGATCTATTGGAGAAAAATATTTTAAACGTTTCATTAATGCTGAAGGTTTCTTTTTCATACTGTTCACTCCTTTATTGCGTCTCTTTTGCTTACTTTCACTATAAGAGAGCGTGCAAAATAGAGATGTGATATCTATCACAGTTCAACAGATTGTCAAAAAATCAGATTCGTAACATTTTATGGGAAAGGTGTGATATTTTACACATCACAAAATGTAGGTTTTTTGTAGAATCAAGGAGAAAGAAAAAAGAGTAGCATCTCAAATAGAGAGGCTACTCAATACTACAAATAGAGGCAGGACAATCTTCACAAGCAATTTCACATTTTAAAAATTGCAAATTATGAATCGTAATCTTTCCCTTATGAATAGAAATAATTCCTTGTTTTTTTAAATCATTTAACATACGGTTTACACTTTCACGTGAGGTTGCACAGAAATTCGCAAGCTCTTGGTTTGTTAAAGGTAGATCGATAAGAATGCCATTCTCTTTTAATATGCCATAACTGTTTGTCATGCGAATAAGTGTGGAGTAAAGAGCTCCTTTTTTTCCATGTAACACTAAATCACGAAATTTTGTTTGCATTCTTCGTAAATGTTCACTAATCCATTTCATAAATTCAAATGCGAGAGCAGGTTTTTGAAGCAATGCCTTTTCTAAAGCATCCCGTTTAATGACGCCAACCTCAACATCCTCGAGGCATTTCGAATTCAATAAATATTTTGCATTCTCCGTAAATAATGTTAATTCTCCAATAATATCGTGTTTCGAACAAATGCGAAGTGTTAACTCTTGGCCATCAGCGCTAATTTTACTAATTTGTACTTTTCCAGAGTGAATAATATAGAGTTCTTTCGCTTCCACGCCTTCTTGGAAAATATAATGTCCTTTATTAATCTGTGCTTTATATTCAACAGATGCAAGGAGTTCTTTTAAATCGTTTGATAATGCCGTACGGTTTGTCACAGCAATCACCTTTCTTTTTAAAGCAGTCTACTTCTTATTGTGGATGTAAACATGGTGAAAATGCAAGAAATTTCTTTTTATTTATAAGTGATAAAGTGATTTTTAGCTGTGAACAAGTTTGCTTTTCATGCGGAAAAAAGAGTGTCTTTTGTAGACACTCTTTTACATTACTTAATCCATTCAACAATCGTATCCATTGATTGACGAGTTTTATCATGTTTCTGTTCTTCTGCGCGATAACCGAAAGCAACTAGAACAGAAACACCGAATGATTCATCTGAAAGAATACCTTCTTCCTTTAAAACAGCTTCTACTTTTTCTTTATTGAATCCTTCAATAGGACAAGAATCAATGCCGATTTGGGCAGCGGCAGTCATCATATTTCCGAGAGCGATATAGGTTTGTCTAGAAGCCCAATCAAACATGGCACGGTCGCTTTCTAGTAATTGAAAATCAGACTCTTGAAATTCTTTATAAAAACCACGTTTCATCGTTATCACTTCTTCAGGGAGGTGTTGAATGTTTTTCATAAAGTTAGAAATATAGGATGAGTTATAAATCATCTCTTCTTTTTTACGAGCTAATATAATGACAAAGTGACTTGCTGTTGGTAATTGTTTTTGTGCACCCCATGCTACAGGGAGTAGTTTGTTGCGCAATTCTTGGTTTTGAATGACAACAAATCTCCAAGGCTCGAAGCCGAATGAACTTGGAGAAAGACGACCAGTTTCTAAAATAAAATGAAAATCCTCATCAGAGATTTTTTTATTTACATCAAATTCTTTACATGCATGTCTAAATTGATACGCTTTTAAAATTTCTTCTTTTGTAGGTTTCATTTAAACAACCACCTTTTTTAATTTACTTTTTTATAGTAAGTTGATTACAAAATTGATTCTACAATAGTACAATGGATGATGTAAGTACGCACATTTTTAGCATATAGTATCAATTTGTATACTAATGGAGAGTGAAAATATGGAACAGAAACATATAAATCGTTGTTCAGTAGAAGTAACGCTTGATGTAATCGGTGGAAAATGGAAAGGTGTTATTTTGTTTCATTTGATGAATGCTGAAGAGATACGCTTTAATCAATTTTTAAGATTGATGCCTGGTATTACACAACGCATGTTAACAAGGCAGCTTAGAGAGCTCGAGGCTGCAGGTGTCATTCACCGTGAGGTATATAAAGAAGTTCCACCAAAAGTGGAGTATTCTTTAACGAAATTCGGAAAATCTCTTACACCAATTATTACTCTTATGCGTGAGTGGGGAGAAGAATATCGTACACAAATAAAGTAGTTGTATCTGAAATGTGAATAAAATTTGAACGAATTTGTGAAGAATTTTTGAATGAAGAAGGCGATGTGAGAAATATCACAACGTACCTTCTTCTTCTTTTCTATGATGGAGGCAACTAAAAAACATAGAAAATGAATAAAGAGCTTAAGCAAAAACATCGCAGTTTAAAAATATATTATAATAGAATGAAGACAGATAGAATTTAGCAGAAAAGGAGGGGTGACGATGCACGAGAAGATTACAGATTCTTTAGGGCGTCCACTTCAAGATTTGCGCATCTCTGTCATTGATCGTTGTAATTTTCGGTGTACATATTGTATGCCAGCTGAAGTATTCGGACCTGATTATGCATTTTTGCAAGAAGAATTTTTGCTTACATTTGATGAGATTGAACGATTAGCAAAATTATTTGTAAACCTAGGTGTAAAGAAAATTAGATTAACAGGCGGTGAACCGCTGCTCAGAAAAGATTTACCAAAGCTTATTGAACGGCTTGTGAAGCTTGAAGGTTTAACGGATATTGGACTTACAACAAACGGTATTCATTTAACAAAACAAGCAAAGGCGTTAAAGGAAGCGGGATTACACCGAGTGAATGTTAGTTTAGATGCGATAGAGGACGAGGTATTTCGCAAAATTAACGGCCGGAATATTAGTACAAAACCTGTGCTAAAAGGGATTGCAGCAGCAAAAGAAGCTGGACTTGATGTGAAAGTGAATATGGTTGTGAAAAAAGGAATGAATGATAGTCAAATTCTTCCGATGGCCTCTTATTTTAAAGAGCAGGGAATTCCGCTTCGCTTTATCGAGTTTATGGACGTTGGCAGTACGAACGGATGGAATTTTGAACAGGTCATTACGAAACAAGAATTGATTGAAAAGATTAGCAAGGTATATCCGATTGAACCTGCAGAACCTCATTATTTTGGAGAGGTTGCGAAGCGCTATCGTTATGCCGGAAGTGATGCGGAAGTTGGATTCATTACCTCAGTTTCTGAATCTTTCTGTTCTTCTTGTACAAGAGCACGGATTTCGGCAGAGGGGAAATTTTATACGTGTTTATTTGCAACGAAAGGAAAGGATTTACGGACGCTCCTTCGAACAGGAATTTCTGATTCCGATTTATTAGAGGCAGTGAAAGCTGTATGGGAATACCGGACAGATCGGTATTCTGATGAGCGGACTGAAGAAAGTGCAAATAATCGTCCGAAAATTGAAATGTCTTATATCGGAGGATAAGAAAGGGGGATGCAGCGTGCAGGAGCGTTATTCAAGACAAATATTGTTCTCGGGAATTGGCGGGACAGGACAAAGGAAAATAAGAGAAAAGCATGTACTCATTATTGGTGCCGGTGCACTAGGAGCAGCAAATGCAGAGGCGATTGTGAGGGCGGGAATTGGAAAACTGACGATTGCAGACCGCGATTATGTTGAGTGGAGCAACTTACAAAGGCAACAGTTATATACAGAAGCAGATGCAAAAGAGTATAAGCCAAAAGCAGTTGCAGCGGCTGAACGTTTAAGGCAGATTAATTCTGAAGTAGAAATCGTACCGGTTGTAACGGATGTAGCGGTGCAAGAAATGAAAGAGCTCATTCAGAATGTAGATTTAATATTAGACGCGACTGATAATTTTGAAACACGTCTTCTCATTAATGATATTTCACAAAAATACAATATTCCTTGGATATACGGAGGATGCGTTGGAAGCTACGGCGTCACATATACAATTATTCCGGGGAAAACACCGTGTTTCCGTTGTTTGATGGAGCATCCATCAAGCG
This sequence comes from Bacillus sp. AFS023182, assembly GCF_002560575.1. Taxonomy (NCBI): domain Bacteria; kingdom Bacillati; phylum Bacillota; class Bacilli; order Caryophanales; family Bacillaceae; genus Bacillus; species Bacillus sp. AFS023182. Next base: position 17,640 of record NZ_NTRO01000022.1, read on the forward strand.
GCGTGACATGTGATACGGCTGGAATTATACAGCCAGCTGTACAAATAGTTTCCAGTCATCAAGTGACAGAGGCACTTAAAATATTGGTAGAAGATTTTGGGGCGCTTCGTGAAACGATGCTGTCATTTGATCTTTGGAACAATCAGTATATGGCGTTTAAAGTAAATAGACAGAAAAAAGATACGTGTTTATCTTGTGGAAAACTGCGCACGTATCCAAGTATAGCGTTTGAATCGCAAATGAAAACCGAAGTATTATGTGGACGAAATACGGTGCAAATCCGTCCGGGAGTGCCACAAATTCTTAACCTAGAAGAAATTAAAAAGCGCTTACAAAAAAGTGTGGATGTACAAATGACACCGTACTTATTATCGTTTCTGATTGATGAATATCGTTTTGTGCTATTTACAGATGGTAGAGCGTTTATTCACGGAACGAATGATACGACGGTGGCGAAGGGATTATATGCAAGATATATAGGATGAACCTAAAGGAAAACCTTTAGGTTCAAAGGATTAGGAATGTGGATTTCTCGCGTAGTCTCCACTCTTCCCGCCTGTTTTTTCAAGTAAATATGTCTCGCCGATAATCATACCTTTATCAACAGCTTTACACATATCATACACAGTAAGAGCGGTCGCAGAAGCTGCTGTTAAAGCTTCCATTTCAACGCCAGTACTACCTTCTGTTTTGACCTTTACTTCAATAAGCAGACGATATTGTTCTTTCGCTGTTTCCCAGTCGAAGGAGACATCTACTCCTTTTAGAAGTAAAGGGTGGCACATCGGAATAATATCAGAAGTGCGTTTTGCAGCCATAATACCAGCAATTTGTGCGACGGCTAATACATCGCCTTTACCAATTTCATTACGGGAGATTTTATCATAAATTTCTTTTGTAACTAAGATGCTAGAACGAGCAATTGCTGTTCGCACTGTTACTTTTTTATCGCTAATATCGACCATTTTTGCACGGCCTTGGTCATTAAAGTGAGTGAATGAAGACATGGGATTCCTCCTTGAAGTAATTGCTATTATGATTAGCATTGTACAATATAAAGTGTAATCAAGATGTGATATTTTGCAAATATGGGGTGAAAACAATGTTAGAAAAACGAGTACCAATTCCAGTTGCTGAAGCAGTAGCGAGGGTGATGAGGTATGCTGAGCAAGGTGAAACAGAAAAAGTTTCTATTACCGAAAGCTACGGGAAAATTCTTGGAGAAGATGTTGTAGCAGATCATGATGTCCCTCATTTTGATCGTTCTCCCTATGACGGATTTGCGATTCGAGCAAAAGATACGAAAGAGGCGAGTCAAAATCATTCGATTGAGTTTGAAGTGATAGGAGAAATCGGAGCTGGTTCTGTTTTTACAGATGAAGTAAAGAGCTTCGAGGCAGTTCGGATTATGACCGGGGCAGCGATTCCAAAAGATTGCGACGCAGTTGTTATGTTGGAGCTGACAGAAGGATTTGAAAGAAACGGAAAAACATATATGAAGTTAAAACGTTCTTTTCAAGCTGGTGATAATGTTTCATTTAAAGGTGAAGATGTAAAACAAAATCAAATACTTGTGAAAAAAGGCACGAAGATTAACCCTGGTGTAGCGGCGCTTTTAGCTACATTTGGCTATAGTTCAGTAAACGTGATAAAACAGCCTGTAGTTGGGATTATAACAACTGGAAGTGAATTGTTAGAAGTACATGAACCACTTCAGCCAGGAAAAATTAGAAATAGTAATTCTTATATGATTGCAGCTCAAATCACTAAAGCCGGCGGGAAAGTCAAATATTATGGGCAACTTGCTGACGATTTAGAGGTTTGCTATGAAGCTGTAAAAGCGGCACTGGATGAAGTGGATATATTGATTACAACGGGCGGTGTTTCGGTAGGTGATTATGATTACTTGCCTGAGATTTATGAAAAATTAAATGCCAATGTTCTTTTTAATAAAATTGCGATGCGACCAGGGAGTGTAACGACTGTAGCTGAAGTAACTGGGAAGCTGTTGTTTGGGTTATCCGGTAACCCGGCCGCTTGTTATGTCGGATTTGAATTACTTGTTCATCCGGTTATGCAAACATTCCTTCATGCGAAAGAACCACATGCATATCGTACAGATGCCGTATTACAGAAAGATTTTCCAAAGGCAAATCCGTTTACACGATTTGTAAGGGGAAAGGCAGAGTTTATGAATGGCCAGCTACAAGCTATGCCAGTAGGACTCGACAAATCAAGCGCAATTTCTTCTCTTGCGGAAAGCAACGCTTTAATTGTACTACCAGGAGGAACAAGAGGATTTGAAGCTGGAATGATAGTTTCAGTGTTATTACTAGAATCAAGCCAAGGAAGTGAGTGGCCGTGGGCAGAACCGCTCCAATCTTACAAATAGTCGGCTATCAAAATAGCGGCAAAACGACGCTCACTGAGAAATTGATTGAAGCTTTTTCACATGAAGGTATGAAAGTTGCCACAATTAAGCATCACGGACATGGGGGCTATCCTGAGGTACCGCAAAAGGATAGTGAACGTCATAGGCAAGCGGGTGCGATTGTTAGCAGTGTAGAAGGAGCTGGATTACTATCACTTTCTTCTCTTCGGGATAAGTGGTCTTTGCAGGAAATCATTCGATTATATGAGTTTTTTGAAATAGATCTTATTTTAATTGAAGGATATAAAACAGAAAATTATCCAAAGGTAGTTTTGCTTCGTTCAATTGAGGATATTTCTTTATTAAATCAAGTAGAAAATGTGATGGCGGTTATCACCTGGAATGACGCCATAGAAGGTTTACGAGAAACATATAAAACTTTCCATATAACAGAGGAAGAAACTTATATGAAATGGCTCGTACAAACAGTAAGGGGTGCAAGATGACACATAGGTATTATGAAGTAGTAGATACACCAATTTCAATTGAAGAGGTTACAAATAAAGTCATTCGCCGTGAATGTGGTGCTGTGACAACTTTCACCGGTACTGTAAGAGAATTTACGAAAGGGCGCCGTACGTTATATTTAGAGTACGCAGCCTATAAGACAATGGCTGAAAAAATGCTTGCAAAAATTGGAGATGAAGTGAAAGAGAAGTGGCTTGGGACACACGTTGCGGTTACACATCGCATCGGCACACTTCAAATTTCGGATATCGCCGTTGTTGTTGCTGTATCAACACCGCACCGGAAAGCTGCGTATGAAGCGAATGAATACATCATGGAACGCATTAAACAAATTGTTCCGATTTGGAAAAAAGAGTTTTGGGAAGATGGCGATTCATGGATTGGTGATCAATTAGAAAAAACGCCTTATCCAAATGGAGAACCTGGAAAGGAGATGAGAAAATGATTCAAGTATTATTATTTGCGCATTTACAAGAAGAAGCCGGAACAAACGAGCTAAAAATGGACTGTGAAAATATTACCGTTGCAGAATTAAAGGATATGATTGCAAAAGAACATCATATCGCAGTTTCAGAGCAAATTATGGTTGCTATCAATGAGGAATATGCAAATGAAGATGACAAAATACAATCTGGTGATGTTGTCGCATTGATTCCGCCAGTGAGCGGTGGTTGATTTTTTCCAGTCTAATCACGGAAGTACGTGATTAGACTGGAGGGAATTAACACATATTGTGAAATATTGAACAATATAGGAGGCGGAAAGGATGAAAAGTCCGAATTTTCAGTTAGGTTTACAAACTTCTAATCTTATTATTGGCTTTATGGTATGGGTGATTTTATCTTCGCTAATGCCATTTATTAAAGCAGACATTGCGTTAACAGCAGGACAAATTTCCCTTGTTACAGCAGTACCCGTTATTTTAGGATCGGTGCTTCGAATACCAATTGGTTATTGGACCAATCGTTACGGAGCGAGAAAATTATTCCTTATAAGCTTTATTATTTTACTATTCCCTGTCTTTTATATTAGTATTGCGAATTCGATGATGGATTTAATTATTGGCGGTTTATTTGCAGGGATTGGCGGAGCTGTATTCTCTGTAGGGGTAACGTCCTTACCGAAGTATTATCCAAAAGAGCGTCACGGTTTTGTAAATGGTATTTACGGTGTAGGAAATGCAGGGACAGCAGTTACATCTTTCTTAGCACCTGTTATTGCGACTTCATTTGGATGGAGAGCAACTGTCCAATCCTTTTTAATCTTACTTGCTATTTTCGCACTTCTGAATTTTTTACTAGGTGATCGTAATGAGAGAAAAGTGAACACACCATTAATGGAACAGTTAAAAGGTGTATACAAAAATGAAAAACTTTGGTTCTTATGTATTTTCTATTTCTTAACTTTTGGCTCATTCGTTGCATTTACAGTATACTTACCAAATTTCCTAGTATCTCATTTCGGACTTGAAAAAGTAGATGCAGGTATGCGGACAGCTGGATTCATCGTATTGGCAACGATTATGCGCCCAATTGGTGGTTGGCTCGGTGATAAATTTAATCCATTTAAAATTTTAATCTTCGTATTTATTGGTCTCACATTATCTGGAATTATTTTATCGTTTATGCCAAGTATGAACGTATATACATTTGGTTGCTTACTAGTCGCATTCTGCGCTGGAATTGGAAATGGAACAATCTTCAAACTAGTACCAATGTACTTTTCTGAGCAAGCAGGGGTTGTAAATGGACTTGTCGCAGCTTTAGGGGGGTTAGGAGGATTTTTCCCGCCATTAATATTAACGTTACTATTCCAACTAACAGGTCATTATGCAATTGGATTTATGGCACTGTCAGAAGTGGCGCTTGCATGTTTAATTATTACAGTGTGGATGTACAGTCAAGAGAAGTTGTTAGTGATGTTAAATGGTAAATAATACAAGAAAAAGATGTCTGTAAGTAGACATCTTTTTCTTGTTTAGGCAAAAAAAAATAGCCGAATGCTATTTTAAATTTGTATATTAATGATTGATTGTATCTTGAAGGAAATCAGTTGCTTGATTTTCTGAAAGATCTTGCACAAGTGCAACTTCACTAACTAAAATTCTGCGCGCGTTGTCTAACATTTGCTTCTCACTTGCATTTAACGCTCTTTCTTTATTGCGGTGAATTAAATCACGAACAACTTCAGCGCCGTCTAGGAGATTCCCGTTTTTCATCTTCTCCATGTTTATATTGTATCTTTGTTTCCATGAGAGTGAGTGGTCAGGTTCGCCATTATGAACATCAACTAATACATCGTTTAATGTATCTTTGTCAACAACAAAACGTATACCTGAACTTTTAACTTTATCCACAGGAATCATCACTTGCATATCACTAATAACCATGTGTATTACACAGTACTGACGTGTTTGTCCTAACACTTCTTTATCCTCAATTGCTTCGACTATTCCTGCTCCATGCATAGGGTAAACAATCTTATCACCAATTTGAAACAAATCATCCACCTCCATATGTGGTAACTACTCTTAATGATAACACATGTGTATAAAAATGTCAAATTTTATATAATATCATAAAAATGACATTCGAGTCAATAAGTTTTGTGGCGATTTTTAGGGTGTTTTTTGTAAAAGATAATTGTTCGTAAAAATAAGAGGCATATCCACTCATTTTTAATCATAAAATGCAAAATCGTTAATACAATATACCTAAATCCGTTCTTTTTAAAGGAGGGAGAGAAGGTGGGGCGCACAATTAAAATTGATATTACGAATAGGGTAGTAGCAAGATTTAAATCAAATTATTTAGAATTATATACAAGTAAATTTATGATAGGTAAGTTTTATGTCTATACTGAAGATAAGCAATATGTATTAGAAGACGGATATATATATGAAGATGGTAAGTTTTATCGCATCATAGATACGCACCGTGGCAATAATCGAGCGGCGGAGAGCTGTGATCTAGGATGGTGTTAACATGATCCGCGTTAAGGTGTTTGATGAAAGTCATGAAAAGGACTTAGAAGATTCCGTAAATGTGTTTTTGAAGAAGCTGGATGATGAACAGTTTGTAGATATTAAATATCAGGTTGGTGTATCGATTAATGACGATGAAAATCAAATTTATTGTTTCTCGGCGATGGTAGTCTATAAAACATAAAAAAGAGCTGNNCAGCTCTTTTTTATGTTTTAAGTAGACATTATATGGATTGGTAAAGTGTTTATAATGGATTGTAGGGCCAGTTTTTCTTTTCTAGCTGGAACTGTTTCACTGGTGTTTGTCCTGTTGAAAAAATGTTGAGAATTTCTCAACAGGCAAATGGAGATCTCTTGACGTGAAACTAAAAGGTGTTATATTATAAAGTGAAACCAAAAGGTGTTATATTGTAACAGCCTATATAAAGGAGAAATAGTATGGATCAGCAAAATACATTACAAGATATTAAACAAACAGTTATTTTTGAAGCGCCTATTCAAAAAGTATGGAATGTAGTATCAACTTCAGAAGGGATTACGTCTTGGTTTATGCCAAATGACTTTGAGCCGAAGGTAGGACATGAGTTTCATGTACAATCACCTTTTGGACCATCTCCATGCAAGGTGTTAGAAATTGATGAGCCTTATCGTTTATCTTTTTCATGGGATACAGATGGTTGGATCGTTTCATTTATTTTGAAAGATTTAGGGGATAAAACGGAGTTTACTCTTATTCATGGTGGATGGAAGCAGCCTGATACAATTCTTCCGAAAGCAAACGAGAAAAGTTCTGTTATTCAGGGTAGAATGGCAGGCGGCTGGGTAGCGATTGTAAATGAAAAACTGAAAAGGGTTGTTGAAGGATAAGTGTCCTCATCAGCAGCGAAATATGATGTCTTTCAAGCAATTGCTGATCCAACCCGTAGAGAAGTACTCCGGTTATTAACAGAAAAAGAATTACCAATTTCTAAAATAACAGATCACTTTCCAATGAGTCGTACAGCTGTAGCGAAACACCTTCACATTCTTTCAGAAGCGAAATTAGTAAGCGGAAGAAAAGTTGGGAGAGAAAAGATATATAGGTTGCAACCTGAGCCGTTAGCTGAATTACAAGAATGGCTTTCCTATTATGAACAGTTTTGGAACAATAAATTGTCCATGCTGAAATATGTGGTGGAAAATGAGGAATAAGTGTTGTGAAATATGAACGCTTGATAAATAGAAAAGGATGATCGTTATATGCGATCATCCTTTTTTTTACTGTTCAGCCGTCTGACTGCTAGGCTTTAATAGAAGCCAACCGATAAATAGTGTAAGAAGTGCGAGCACAAATGTACTCATATAAATAACATGGACACTAGAAGCTAATGCTTCTTGTGATTTTGTTACGACATTTGCTGTGCCGTGCCCGCCTGAGATAAGGTCCACGTTTTGTATTCCTTGTTTATGAATCATCGTATTAAAGATTGTTCCGAAGATAGCGGCACCTAATGTTTGGCTAAATGTATTAATAAATGTGTTTAAGCCGACTGCTGTACCGCGTGTATGTGCAGGAACAGCTGCTTGTATGGTTACCATATAAATTGGTGTAATAAGCCCCATTCCTAGGCCGAATAGTCCAACAGCAACATAAATTAGAAATGCTGGTGAATGAATTGATAATGTGAATAATAAGAAGGTAGCGACTGATAAAATGCTAGCTCCAAGTAAAATGATTTGTTTCGTTTGTAACTTACCAACTAAATTCCCAGAGAAAATTGCACCGAATGTCCACATAACAGGAATTGGCATAAGAATAAGTCCTGCTTCTGTTGCATTTTTTCCTAATACACCTTGGCTCCAAATTGGAAGGTACATTGTAATACTAATAATCATAGCGCCAGCAATCAATGTTAGGATGTTTACAGTTGATAACGTACGATTAGAGAAAAGTGTTAACGGAATTAATGGTTCCGGGGATTTTCTCTCAACGAATAAGAAAATAAGGAATGAAACAGCCGCAAAGATTAAAAGACCTATAATTGTAATGTCGCCCCAGTTTTGCTTACTGCTTCCTGTTAAGAGTGCATAGAGTAACGCGATTGTACTTAGTGAGAAGATGATTGCACCAGGATAATCGATATGGTGTTTTGCTGGTTTGATTGACTCTTTGTAAGAAATTGCAATCATCGCACAAGCAAGAATTCCAAATGGAACGTTTAAGAAAAAGATGTAGCGCCAAGAAAGAGAATCAACTAAAAATCCACCTACTAGCGGTCCAACAACACCTGAAACGCCCCAAACAGCACTCATCCAGCCTTGTGCTTTTGCACGGTCTTTCGCTTCACTATATAAGTCTCCGATAATCGTCATTGTAATTGGCATAACAGCGCCGGCACCTATACCTTGAAGAGCGCGAAAGAAGATTAATTGTTCCATCGATGTCACGATTCCGCATAGTGCAGAACCGATTAAAAAGATGGCTGCGCCGATGAGCAGTACTTTTTTACGTCCGAATAAATCGGCTAGTTTTCCGTAGATTGGAGTCGAGACTGCAGTTGCGAGCATATAAATCGCATATACCCAGCTAACAAGTTCAACGCCTGATAAATCACTCGTTATACGAGGGATTGCTGTACTAACAATCGTTCCTTCCACAGCGGAAAGAAACGTCATTAACATTAAAGATATCATGACTTTTTTTCTCATATGTTTTCCCCTTTATAATATTCAACAATATAAAATATAAAGCTACTAAGCTACATAAGGCAACAAAAAAGAAACAGGAGTGGAAAAAATCCCCTCTTGTTTCTTTTTTAGTACTGCACTTTTGCATTTTGCCCAGCAGTTGTTCCGGCAATCCGGCCTGTAACAAGAGCGGAAGTAATATTATAGCCGCCTGTATAGCCATGAATATCAAGAACTTCTCCGCAGAAGTATAAGCCATTCATTAATTTAGAAGCCATTTCTTTCGGGTAAATTTCTTTAACAGAAACGCCGCCGCCTGTTACGAAAGCTTTTTCAAGTGGCTGTGTACCGTTTACTGTTACTTTGAATTCTTTAAAGTCTTTCACAAGTGCGCGAATCTTTTCGTGAGAAACTTGCCCAGCTTGTTCGCTACCGTCAATTCCGTTTCTTTCTAATAAGAATAGGAAATAACGTTCAGGAACATATCCTTTTAACACATTTTTGATTCCCTTTTTCGGTTCTTCTTTCATTTGTTTCATCATGCGCTGGAAGAGCTGTTCACTATTTTCTTCTGGCAGTGCATCGATGCTCATTTCGACCGCACGCATTTTAAATTTTTTCATCGTTTTTACAACGAATTGGCTACAGCGAAGAGCAGCTGGACCAGAAATACCAAAGTGGGTAAAGAGCATGTCCATTTTATGAGAAATGACAATTTTTCCTTTTGGATTTAATACGCTTAAGTTTACATCGCGTAAAGCAAGACCCTGCAGTGTACGGTCACGGATAAATGGTTCATTTGAAGTAATTGGAACTTCTGTTGGGAAAAGCTCAGTAATTGTATGCCCAGCTTTTTCAGCCCAAGCGTAACCATCTCCAGTTGAGCCAGTATGAGGAACGGATTTCCCGCCAACAGCAACTACCACATGATTTGTTTCAAGCACTTCACCTGTTTGGAGTACAACGGCTCTCGTTTGTCCGTTTTCATATTCAACAGTTTCAACGGGTGTATTTGTACGCACCTTAACACCGAGTTCTTTTAGACGTATTAATAACGCATCAACAACAGATTGCGCTTTATTAGATACAGGGAACATGCGGCCATGGTCTTCTTCTTTTAGCTTTACGCCAAGCTTTTCGAAGAATGTAATAATATCTTCATTATTAAAAATAGAGAAAGCGCTGTATAAAAAGCGACCGTTTCCTGGTATATGTTTTACAATTTCATCAAGTGGTAAACGGTTTGTGACATTACAGCGCCCGCCGCCAGAAATTGCAAGTTTACGTCCTAATTTATTTCCTTTATCAAGAAGCAAGACACGCGCGCCTTCTTCCGCAGCACCGATTGCGGCCATTAATCCTGAAGGGCCGCCCCCGATGACAATCACATCATAATGCATAGTATATCGACCTCATTTTCTACATTTCCTGCCTAAAAGAATAGCATGTTTTCGTAGAAAAGAAAAATTCAGTGAGGTACTGTTTCTCTGAAAAATTGTGGTACAATACAAAGGTTAGAGTTCAGCGTTATATATGTAGGAGGATCATCTATGTCCGATTCAAAATTTCTGCGCGGAACGCTTATTGTGACGTTAGGAACTTTTTTAGTTAAGTTCTTAGGCATGATTTACGTCTTTCCATTTCATGCATTAGTTGGCACAGAAGGCGGAACGCTCTATACGTATGGATACATTCCATATACAATCTTTTTAAGTATTGCAACGGCGGGAGTGCCGCTTGCTGTTTCAAAGTTTGTTTCCAAATATAATGCACTTGGAGATTATAAAACGAGCCGGAGAATGTTCCGTTCGGGAATGGTTATGATGATTGCAACAGGGATTCTTTCCTTCCTAGTGCTTTACATGACTGCGCCATTATTTGCACACGCAATGCTCGGGAAACAAAGTGTACACAATAATATAGAAGACGTTACAATGATTATTCGTCTCGTAAGTTTTGCGCTTATTGTTGTACCTGCAGCAAGTTTAATTCGTGGTTTCTTCCAAGGTCATCAATCAATGGGACCGACGACAGTTTCACAAATTATTGAACAAATTATCCGCATTGTCTTTTTACTAGCGGGTAGTTTTATTGTTATTAAAGTGATAGGTGGCTCGGTAGCAACCGCTGTTGGAGTGGCAACTTTTGCAGCATTTGTTTCAGCTGTGGGAGCGCTGGGTGTGTTGATTTGGTACTGGTTAAAACGTAAAAAACATCTCGATCAATATTTAATTGAACAAACTGTACCAGAATCAACAGTAAGTACACTTCAATTATTTAAAGAATTATTTGCATATGCAATTCCTTATGTTGTCATTGGATTAACAATTCCTTTATATCAACAAATTGATACATTAACATTTAACTCTATTATGCAAGCGATTGGACAAGGGGATATTGCAGAGAGAGCACTTGGTATTTTTACGATGTGGACGCATAAGTTAATTATGATTCCTGTGTCGCTTGCAACGGCGTTTAGTTTAACGCTTGTTCCAGCAATCACAAAATCATTTACAGAAAAACAATTTCGTTATTTAAAATTACAAATTACGCAAACATTCCAGGCAAATATGTTTTTAACATTACCAGCGGTAGTTGGTATTTCTACGCTTGCGTATCCAATTTATACAGCGTTTTATGAAAAGGATCCATTAGGTGGACAAATCCTTATGTGGTATGCACCAGTTGCGTTATTATTTGCTTTATTTACAGTGACTGCGGCAATCTTACAAGGGATTAACCAACAAAAACATGCGATTATTGCGCTTGGCATGGGCGTTGTTTTGAAGTTTTTATGTAATGTGATTTTAATCCGTTACTTCGGTACAATTGGAGCTGTTTTAGCAACAGGTATTGGATTCTTAGCTTCTATTTTATATACGAATAAACAAATTCGAAAACATGCACACTATTCATTCGGTGTTGTATATAAACGAACATTCCAAATTGCAATATTAACAATTGTGATGGTCGTTGTCGTAAAACTATCACAAGGACTTCTATCCTTTGTGATTTCACCTGAGACCCGATTTGGTGCACTTATTACCGTTGCAGTTTGTGCAGGGATTGGTGGCCTTACTTACGGACTTTTAGCAACCCGCACAGGAGTACTAGAAAGAGTATTTGGCGGGGAAGCTTTAGAAAAGATACAGCGTAAACTTGGTCGTAGATTGAAATTAAAGATGAAGTCAAAAGGGGCGTAATACACGTCCCCTTTTCTATGATAAATAAAGAAGGTGAAAGAATTGAGATTAGATAAATTGTTAGCAAACATGGGATACGGAAGTAGAAAAGAAGTAAAGAAATTATTAAAGGATGGCGTTGTAAAAATTGATGGAACGCCAGTAAAAGATGCGAAGTTTCATGTGAATGTAGAGGAGCAAGAAGTTACAATTCATGGAGAAGTTGTTGAATACAAAGAATTTGTATATTTAATGATGCATAAACCACAAGGCGTTATTTCTGCAACAGAAGATGACAATCATGAAACAGTTGTTGATTTATTAGAACTTGAAGATGCGATTTTTGAGCCGTTTCCAGTTGGAAGACTTGATATTGATACAGAAGGTTTTCTACTATTAACAAATGACGGTAAATTAGCGCATCAGTTATTATCTCCGAAAAAGCATGTGCCGAAAAAATATTATGCACACGTAGCTGGAGTTGTAACAGAGAAAGATATAGAAGAATTTGCAAAAGGTGTTATTTTAGATGATGGCTATGAAACAAAGCCGGGCGATCTTACCATTTTGAAAAGTGACGATGTTTCTGAAATCGAGCTTGTGATTACAGAAGGGAAATTCCATCAAGTGAAGCGTATGTTTGAAGCGGTTGGGAAAAAAGTTGTCTACTTAAAGAGAACAGAGATGGGACCTTTAGTATTAGATGAAGAATTAGAGCTTGGTCAATACCGTGAATTAACAGATGAAGAAGTAGAAATGTTAAAAACGTATCAAATTCAAACAGAGAGTCAAGAGTGAGACCGATTCCAAAAATAGAAAGAACCCCTTTCTGATTTCACAGAAAGGGGTATGTATTATATTTTAGATACAATTGTTTTCGTTATGAGGTCATTCTCACTTTCTTTCCTGTTGTTGTCCACTTACCGCGGCAAGGGCTATACACGAGTTCATTAAATTGCAACACATTCAGATCACGTTGTATCGTTCGCGGTGTGATCCCGAACTCATCTACAAGGTCTTTCGTCGTTACCGTACCATTCTCATTGATGTACATATAAATTGATTTAATGCGTGTTAGCATACGAGTAGTCGTAGGTTTCAAGAGAAAACCACTCCTCTACTAGTTTTTTTGACCCCATTCAGGAAAGAAGGTCTTTACTTCCATTGTACTCCACTAGACAAATTTCATGCTTAAACCTAGTTAAATTTTACAAAAGTTTAACAAATATGAAAATAGAAAAATATTGGTAGTTGACATTCTATGTCTCTTCTATCAACTATCACATAAATTTCTACGTAAACCGCCAAATTCCTGCAAATTTTTTTAAAAAATAAAAGAAAAATTAATGTGAAATATCTGAAATGTTGTAATTGTTCGTCATTTATTCTTCTCTTATTGGCATATCTGATTTTCGTTTGCTATGATGAAGGGGAGAATATAGAAGAAGGTGAATACGTGATGACAGCAATTAATTGGACAGAAGAAGTTGAAAAAAGAAAAAATGAATTAATTCATGACGCACAACAATTTTTGCAAATTAAAAGTGTATGGGAAGAAGAAACAGCAAAAGAAGGTGCACCGTTTGGAGAAGGTGTAGCGAAAGCACTATCCTTCATGTTACAGAAAGGGGAAGTAGAAGGATTTACTTCTAAAAATTTAGAAGGGTATGCAGGGCATCTTGAAATGGGACAAGGAGAAGAATTGGTTGGTATTCTTTGTCATGTTGATGTTGTTCCAGAAGGAGATGGATGGACAACACCTGCATATAGCGCTGATATTCGTGATGGAAAGATTTTTGCACGTGGTGCAATTGATGATAAAGGGCCAACAATGTCTGCCTACTATGCAATGAAAATTGTAAAAGAATTAGGCTTGCCGCTTTCAAAACGCGTACGCATGATTTTAGGAACAGATGAAGAAAGCAACTGGAAATGTGTCGATCATTATTTTAAAAATGAAGAAATGCCAACGCTTGGGTTTGCACCAGATGCTGATTTTCCTATTATTAATGCGGAAAAAGGGATTTCTGATATACAAGTTGTGCAAAAGAATAGTGAAACACAAGGCGGGGAATATGAACTTGTTTCATTTTCTTCAGGGCGTCGTTTAAATATGGTTCCTGATTTTGCAGAAGCAGTGATTACGACTGAAAAGGTAACGGAACTTCGCGCTGCTTGCGAACAATACTTACAAACTGTTAAGAAAACAGGAAAAGCAAATGTAGAAGGAAATACTGTGAAGTTACAAGTAGAAGGGATTTCAGCTCACGGTTCTACTCCTGAAAAAGGTGAAAATGCAGGTCTCTTATTAGCGAACTTTTTAACAACGCTTGCTCTTGACGGTAAAGGTGCTTCATTTGCGGCATTTGTTACAGAAACATTTACGAATGATACGCTTGGAGAAAAAGCAGGAATCGCTTATAAAGACGAAATTAGCGGACCGTTAACGATCAATGTAGGTCGCCTTTCTTATACAAAAGAAGAAGGTGGAAACTTAGGTTTAAATGTACGCTATCCAGTAACAACTAATTTTGAAGAGACAGTGCAGAAATTAAAAGACTATGTCGGTCAGAAAGGCTTCCAAGTAGCTGATTACTCTAACTCACGTCCACATCACGTTGATAAAGATCACGTTTTAATTCGTACATTGCAACGTGTATATGAAGAACAAACAGGAGAGAAAGCAGAGCTATTAGCAATTGGTGGCGGTACATATGCTCGTTCATTAAAAGCTGGTGTTGCATTCGGTCCACTATTCCCTGGAAAAGAAGAACTTGCGCATCAAAAAGATGAGTATATTGAAATTGAAGATCTATTAAAAGCAACAGCAATTTATGCGCAAGCAATTTATGAATTAGCGAAATAGGCTGATTGTATATTGAGATATGACCGCTCTCCATTCGGAGGGCGGATTCTTTTTTGAATGAGATACAAAAGAAAAGCAACAATAACAAGAAAGGAGAAGATATAAATGGTTCCACATTATTTTTTAGCAGTTACCTTACCGGATCATATAAAAGAAATACTTGCAAATTATAAAGAGGAAGTGAAGGACAAGTTACCATTTCGCTCGTGGGTACATAAGGAAGACTACCATATTACACTTGCTTTTTTAGGGAGTGCGGCGCAGGAACAATTGCAAGGAATAGAGAAAGGGTTACAAATCCTTGTGAATACAGCAGAATTAGATCTGACGCTACAAAATTTTTCTACATTCGGTCTAGTGGAGAGTCCACGTATATTTTGGGCTGGATTAAAAGAAAATCGAGCATTATTTGATTTGCAAAAACAGGTGCATGCTATTTGTGAGAGAAATGGTTTTTCACTTGAAACACGTCCTTATCATCCGCACATTACTGTTGCTCGTAAGTGGGGTGGAGAAGAAAATTTTAATCTTAAGGATCTGAAGCAACTGGATGCAGTGTTGTTTCAGGCGGATACCATTACATTGTACGAGTCTCACGTCCATCAAATTCCAAAGTATAAGCCAATTTATGAAATAAAGTTACAGAAACTTAAAGTATAAAAACGTTTCTTACGAATGTGAATATACTATAGAAAATAGTAAGCTTGTGTGTACATGAATACGAATTGAAAGACCAACATAAAACTATTCCTTATAGGCGGGAGAGAGGATCTGCTTAAGGATAGAAGCGGACAGTGCCTTTTTTAGCCCCCCTGCCATGTGAAAACAGAAGTAGAAAATGAGTGGAAATCTCTTTCTGTTCGACATAGATGCAATTTATCCCCTTTATACGCGGGCGGAAGACCTCTACCTCAAGATTCAGAGAGAAATAAGAAAGACAGGTGGGGGATGAATTCTCCCATCCCCGCTTATGGGAGTTTCATTTTAATTTCGAGAATGATGGTGATTTTTTATGCTGAAAGTAAAGCGTCCATTTGAAGCCTATTTAGATGAAATGAATAAAATTACAATTTTGCTCCCGCATGCGTACGGAATCAGCCGAACATTTTGTATGCAGGAAGGAAATCATGTATGGGAGCTTAAAGTTTCTCAAATCATTTCTCTTCCAGATGCAACGAAGTATGAATGCTGTGTAGAATATCCACTTGATGTGGGAAAGTATTACACAGTGAGAGATGAGCGAAATGAAGAAACAGACTTACAAATTGGAGCGGTTATTCGAACGGCTGTATTTGATGAAAAATACTATTATGCTGGTGGAGACTTAGGAGCTTGTTATAGGAAAGAAGAAACAGCTTTTAAAATGTGGGCACCCACTGCAAGACTTGCGAAGGTAAGGATTTATAAAAATGATAAAGAGTATGCGGATTATGAGATGCAAAGAGGAGAAAATGGTGTTTGGTCTTATATTTTACAAGGAGACTTGGAGCTCGCTAGGTACACATTTCTCGTTTGTATTAATTTAATTTGGAATGAAGCTGTAGATCCATATGCAAAATCCGTATCAGTCAATGGTAAGTATGGAATTGTGATTGATCCTCTAAAGACATATATAAAAGAACAAACTGCATTACCTAAACTGGAATCTTTCGCTGATGCAATCCTTTATGAATTGCATATTCGTGATGCCACTATGCATCCAAATAGTGGCGTAGCAAAAAAGGGGACATATGCAGGGTTAACAGAAGAGAATACGAAAGGAAAACTTGGGACAAAAACGGCCTTCTCCTATATAAAAGAATTAGGAGTTACACATGTTGAAATTTTACCTCTTCATCATTTTGCTGGAGTAGATGAAAAACGGCCGTTTGCGGCGTATAACTGGGGCTATAATCCACTATATTTCAACGTACCAACGGGAGTATATGCAAGCGATCCTATCGATCCTTATAATCGAATCAAAGATTGTAAAAAACTTATTGAAAAATTTCATGAACATGGAATCCGTGTGGTTTTGGACGTTGTATATAATCATGTATATGAACGAGAAACATCATCTTTTGAAAAGCTTGTACCAGGATACTATTTTAGACATGATGAAAATGGCATGCCATCAAATGGAACAGGAGTTGGGAATGATCTAGCATCTGAGCGGAAAATGATGCAGAAGTTTATAATAGACTCTGTTTTATATTGGCTTACTGAATATAATGTTGATGGGTTTCGATTTGATTTAATGGGAATTTTAGATGTAGAAACGATGAATGAAGTAGAAAAGGAAGTAAGAAACATAAAAAAGGATGCGCTGTTATTAGGGGAAGGCTGGGAGCTACAAACACCGCTTCCGGCAGAAGAGAAGGCTACGCTTAACAATGCGAATAAAATGCCACAAATCGCGCAGTTCAATGATCAATTTCGTGATGCGATAAAAGGCAGCACGTTTGATGTAAGTAAACGTGGCTTTGCATTTGGAGGAAGCGTAGACCCTGTGCATTTGCAATATGTGTTAATGGGAAGTCTGGCAAATGAAAAAGGAGATGGGTTATTTTTAGAACCGATTCAAAGTATTAACTATGTGGAATGTCACGACAATATGACGATGTGGGATAAACTCGTGCGCAGCAATCAGGAAACGGAAGAAGTGCAAAAAAGGCGTCATCGTTTAGCCACCGCGATGACATTACTCTCACAAGGAATTCCGTTTTTACATGCAGGACAAGAGTTTTATCGTTCTAAGAAAGGAAATGAAAATAGTTATAATGCGCTTGACGAAATTAATCAACTCGATTGGGATCAAAAAGAGAAAGAAATAGAAACAATTGCTTATATACAAGGGTTAATTGCAATTCGTAAGACGCATGGAGCGTTGCGCTTACAGTCAGCGAATCTTATAAAGAAGCATATGACATTTTTACAAACATCTCCTACTGTTGTTGCTTATCATTTACAAAATGTAGGGGAGTTTGGTCCTTGGAAGGAAATTGTGGTGTTGTTTCATAGTGGTATGCAAATAGAAACGATTTTACTGCCGAAACATGAAATGTGGTGCGTATTAGCAGACAGTGCAAAAGCAAAAGTACAGCCGATTTCTTCATTTCAAGGAAATGAACTTCAAATGGCTCCGATTAGCTCGTATATATTGGCGATAATGTGACAAATCGCTACTTGACGATGCGAATATAATAAATGTAGAATTGACAAAGGTGACGATTTTGATAAGTTGTCATTGTATTATTGGTTTTGTAAAATATAAAAGAATAGACGGTTAGTTTGTCTTGATTTCTTGGCCCATACCAAGTTTTCTTTTATCAAAAAAAGCAGGAAAACTCCATCCTTAAGGAATATGCGTAGTATAGTTTTGGTGGATGAAGATGAATTGCTAGTAACTGTCTTTATATAAAATATTAAAAAAGTAGTTCCAGGGGGCATTTGCCAGTGGAATAGAGGGATTGTGCCATCAGGCAATTAACTCCACTTGTGTTAACCATCTGTTAGTGTAGGTGCACGAGAAATCATCGCTTCAAGATTCAAAGGATCTAGGTCGCGGGAGTTTTCATATGAATCCACAACATGTTCAAAAGGTGTTGCGGTTTTTCATTTTATGACTATAAAAGATAAGGATTTGTTAACGGGTAATGAATATGGAATGGTTGGAACAATTATTAGGAGAAGAGTGGAGTCTTATACCCGCTGGTGGGGCAACGGGCGATGCATATATTGCGCAAAATGGACAACAAAAGCTATTTTTAAAGCGGAATACATCGCCTTTTTTAGCGGTATTGTCGGCAGAAGGAATTGTTCCAAAATTACTTTGGACAAGAAGAGTGACGAACGGTGATGTGATTTCAGCTCAAAAATGGCTTCCAGGACAAAAGCTAGAGCCAGAGGATATGAAACTTGAGCGTGTTGCGAAGCTTTTAAAAAAAATACATTCGTCTAAAGCACTTGTGCAGATGATACAAAGGCTTGGAAAACAGCCCCTGCATGCGCAGGAGTTATTCGAGCAATTGTATTTTGTTTTAAGAGGAGACTTAAGAACGGATGAAACGATTCAGACAGGACTTCGATATTTAAAAGCTACATTGAAAGATGTTGAATATGATGAGTTTGTTGTGTGCCACTGTGACGTCAATCATAACAATTGGTTATTATCGGACGAAGATGAATTATTTTTAATTGATTGGGATGGAGCGCTTATTGCGGATCCTGCTCTCGATCTTGGCATGTTATTATATTGGTATGTTCCGCGTCACGAATGGGACGAATGGTTAGCGTATTATGGAATTGAAATGAATGAATCATTGGTTCATCGTATGAAGTGGTATGTAGTGGCACAAACTATTTTATCTGTTCAATGGCATACAACAAAAAAGCAGCAAGCAGAAGCTGAATATTGGCATCAATATTTACAGCAACTACTTGCTTCAGAGTAAATACTTTAAGAAAAATTGTCCATTCCAGAAATCCATTGCGTAAGTTGTTCTTGATTACTAGAAATATGGTTGTCTAAATCAGGAGAATATTTACCCGATTGACTATAGTAATATACATCATTTAGCATCGCTTTTACGTCGCTGTTCACATTATCGTTTGCAAGCAATGATTGAATGAGCCGTTCTAATTGTTCGCATTCAGAAACCGTTCCACAGCAATCACTTTGGTGATTGACTAGAATATCTTTTAAAATTTCTAATTGATGTTGTTGATTAATCGGCACGATTGGATCATCCTTTCGATTGTTGTTCAATTTGAACAAGTAAGAGAAATTTTCTATTTCGCCAAGGAGTAGCTAATCATTGGCTAACGAAACGTTTCAGCAGGAAAGTTTCGTTCTATGCTCTTTGTAGTTTGTATCAAAATGGAACACCTTATACTTGAAAGAAACGGACCGAGTGCTCGTACGTACTTGGTTTTTTGTTTGATAGAATAATTAAAAAAGAAAGAAGGAAGGAACCTTCTACAAATAGTCTAGTAAAGAGAGGAAGACATCTATGCGTTTAAGACATAAACCATATGCAATGGATCAAATTAATGAGTATTCACAGTTTGTAATTGGAAACCCAGAGGAGCGTTGTGGCAATTGGAAAGAGGTATTTGGAAATGACCATCCAATCCATATTGAAGTAGGAACAGGTCGCGGTCGTTTCGTTTATGAGATGGCAAAAGCAAATCCACATATTAACTATATTGGAATTGAAAAATTCACAAGTGTTATCGTAGATGCGCTTGATAAGTTAATTGAAGAAGAAGTACCAAATTTAAAATTAATTAATAAAGATGCTGAAGATTTAACAATTTTCTTTGCAGAAGGCGAAATTGATCGTGTATATTTAAACTTCTCAGATCCATGGCCAAAAAATCGTCACGAGAAGCGTCGTTTAACGTATAAAACGTTTTTACGTAATTATGAAGAAGTGCTAGTAACGGGCGGGGAAATTCATTTTAAAACAGATAACCAAGGTTTATTTGAATACTCGCTTATGAGCATGGCCGAGTATGGTATGTTGTTAACGTTCTTGAGCCTGGACCTTCATAACAGTGACTTTGAAGGAAATATTATGACCGAATATGAAGAGAAATTTTCTAATAAAGGACATCGTATTTATCGTGTTGAAGCGAAATATCGTACGGAACCTGTGCAATAATGCACAGGTTTTTTGTTGCGGAAAACATTCTGAATTTTGTGTTAAAATTAAAAGGGAAAAAAGGGGGAATAGAAATGGAATGTTTACAAATTGGAGAAATCAAAGTGACATGGCTAAGTGGTGGGAATACCCACTTAGACGGAGGTGCAATGTTTGGTGTTGTACCAAAAGTCTTATGGTCACGTAAATATAAATATGATGATACAAATCATATTTATTTAAGAACAGATCCGTTGCTTGTACAAACGAAGAAAGGAAATATGCTCATTGATTCAGGAATTGGAAATAATAAAATGACTGAAAAAATGAAGCGGAATCAAGGTGTAACAGAAGAATCGTCAGTTGAACATTCTCTAGCGGAGCTCGGTCTAACAGCCGAAGATATTCATTACGTATTAATGACACATCTTCACTTTGATCATGCATCAGGATTAACAAAATGGGAAAGTGATGAGCTTGTTCCGACGTTTCCAAATGCAAAAGTGTATGTGTCAGAGACAGAATGGAATGAAATGAGAAATCCTAATATTCGCTCTCGTAATACATATTGGAAAGAAAATTGGGAGCCGATTGTAGAGCAAGTTGTTACTTTTAAAGAGGAAACGCAAATTACAGATGAAGTAAGCATGGTGCACACAGGTGGGCATAGTGATGGACATGCTGTTATTGTTCTCGAAAGTCAGGGAGAAACAATGCTTCATTTAGCTGATCTACTGCCAACACATGCTCATCAAAACGTATTATGGGTGATGGCATATGATGATTATCCAATGACTTCAATTGAACATAAGCAAAAATGGATGAAGTATGGCGCAGAAAAGAAAGCGTGGTTCACCTTTTATCATGATGCATATTATCGCGCTGTGAAGTGGGATGAGGAAGGGATTATGATTGAGAAGGTAGAACGAATAGAGGAAAAAGTATCAAGTGAAGTGTAAGTGACTGCCTTTCTACTAAAAAATTGAAACTGCTTATGTTCTCTTTCAATTACAAAATACTTTGTTGTAAGAATTTGTCCTGCTATTCAAGAGAAGTAAGGCCCTTATCTCAACGTTCAGCTAGAGCAAAAAAGATAGATAGGGCGGGCTAATAATCAGTGGGAGATGAAAAAACCCACTGATTAAAGTTCCGCGTTATCGAAAGAATTACTTTTAAAATATTCTGAAAATTGATATAATATCTCCGAGTTACTACATTGCTACATGCTCTATATGAGAAGCGTTTTATTTGAAAGGGGGAAATATATTGTATATAACGATTGGAAAATTACTTGAACTGACTACTGGAAAGTATCCGAATCAAGAAGCAATTGTTGAACCGCAAAAAAATATTCGCTGGACGTATACAGAATGGAATGAACAGGTAAATAAGCTAGCTCATGCACTCCAAAAAAGTGGTATACAAAAAGGTGACCGCGTTTCGACATTTCTCTTTAATAGTAGCGAACTAGCAACCACATGTTTCGCTTGTGCGAAAATTGGAGCCGTATTTAACCCAATTAATTTTAGACTAAAACCACAGGAACTTATTTATATATTAGAAGATGCTTCTCCAAAAATCGTACTTTTTGAAAAACAATTATCCTCTCAAGTACAAAGTATTCATAAGCAATTCCCTCATATTCAGTTCTGGTACATTGATCAAAATCGTCCATCGTTTTCTATTTCCTATGAAGAGAAACTATCCAATGCGTTACCGAAATTTGAAGCAGTAGAGGTAAAAGAAGATGATATTTGTTCTATTATGTATACAAGTGGAACAACCGGTTATCCGAAGGGTGTACTTCACCGTCATCGAGAAATTATTGACCACAGTTTGATGGGAATTGCGTATTTACATTACAACGAGAATAGTCGTGGTCTTGTAACAGCACCGATGTTTCATTGTGCGGAGCTGCATTGTTGTTTCGTGCCAAGGGTGCATAGCGGTGGTACAAATATTATTCTGCACCATTTCGATGCCAAGAATGTTCTTGAAACGATTGAAAAAGAAAAGATTACTGTTATGTTTGCAGCACCTACAATGTGGAATATGATGTTGCAGGAAGACTTAATACAGTATGATCTATCATCTCTTCGGTACGGTTTATATGGAGCAGCTTCAATGGCACCGGCACTTGTAAAAGCATGTGATGAAAAATTGAATGTTTCATTAGTACAAGCTTATGGTATGACAGAAATGGGGCCTGCAATTACTTTTTTACGAGAAAATGAGCAGATTACTAAAGTAGGTTCTGCAGGAAAAGCTGCCTATAATCATGAAATTCGCGTTGTTCGTCCAAATGAAGAAGGGCCATCTGAGCCAGATGATATATTACCACCGTATGAAATTGGAGAAATTATTGTGCGAGGTTCCTGTTTGATGAAAGGGTATTACAACAATGAAGAGGCGACAGCAAAAGCGCTCTATAAAGGATGGTACCATTCAGGTGATTTAGGTTATGTAGATACAGATGGTTATTTGTATGTTGCAGATCGTGTTGACGATATGGTTGTTAGTGGCGGAGAAAATATTTATCCGCGTGAAGTCGAGGACTTTTTGTATACGCATGAAAGCATTTTAGATGTTGCAGTGCTCGGCGAGAAAGATGAGCTTTGGGGAGAAAGTGTTCTAGCATACATCGTTTCAAAAGATCAGTCTCTTACCGAAGAGATATTAGATGAGTACTGTAAATCAAGTGATAAGCTTGCTGATTATAAACGTCCACGTCGCTATATATTTGTTGAACAACTGCCCAGAAATGCGAGCGGTAAAATTCAAAAATTTATTTTACGTAGCCAAGTGACAGAAGTGGAATCCAAGGAGAGGATATGATGAAGAATAAGTATTTACAGGAAGAGCATCACATTTTTCGTGATGCTTTTCATAAATTTTTAAAAAAGGAAGCATATCCATACTATAACGAATGGGAAGAAGATGGGATAATTCCTCGTTCTTTCTGGACGAGTATGGGGAGTAAAGGTTTTCTTTGTCCAATGGTAGATGAGCGGTATGGTGGAGCTGGTGCTGATTTTGGGTATTCGGTTATCGTCAACGAGGAACTTGAAAAGGTTGGATCGAGTCTAATCGGAATTGGTTTACACAATGACATTGTCGTTCCATATTTCATGCAGTATGGAACGGAAGAACAGAAGAAGCGCTGGTTACCAAAATGCGTAAGCGGTGAATATATAACTGCAATTGCAATGACGGAGCCAGGAGCAGGTTCGGACTTGGCGAGTATTCGAACAACGGCAAGGAAAGAAGGGGATTATTATGTCGTAAATGGTGAAAAAACATTTATTACAAATGGTATTCATGCAGATTTAGTTATCGTTGTTTGTAAGACAGATATCAACGCTGCTCATAAAGGCATGAGTTTACTCGTTTTAGAAAGAGGAATGGAGGGATTTAAGAGAGGGAAACAGCTTAAAAAGGTTGGCTTACATAGTCAAGATACAGCAGAACTTATTTTTGAAGATGTAAAAGTCCCTGTTTTGAATTTGTTAGGGGAAGAAGGAAAAGGTTTTTATTATCTTATGGAAAAGTTGCAACAAGAACGTCTCATCGTTGCAATCGCCGCGAAAACAGCAGCGGAAGTAATGTTACATATAACGAAAAAATATGTCCAAGAGCGAAAAGCGTTTGGGAAAAGTATAAGTGATTTTCAAGCGGTACAATTTCGATTAGCAGAAATGTATACGGAAATTGAGATTGGTAGAACATTTGTAGATGACTGTATTATAGGTCATATGAATGGTGAGGACATCGTAACGAAAGTATCGATGGCAAAGTGGTGGTTAACAGATCTCGCAAAAAAAGTGTCAGCAGAGTGCATACAACTACACGGTGGATACGGATATATGGAAGAATACGAGATTGCGCGGCGTTATCGTGATATTCCAGTCAGCGCGATTTATGCTGGAACGAATGAGATTATGAAAAATATAATTGCGAAAGGTATGGGCTTATGATGTTGAAAGGAATAACAGGTGCTGATTCTTCTCACTACTTACCAGGCCTATATGCATTGTTTGCTAATATTCAACACTATTTCAAAACATATTGTCTTGTTGTTGGAATGTATGCTGTGGAAACAAAAAGAAAATGATTAAAGGGGGAAAATAATGATTCAAAATATCGCGGTAATTGGTGTAGGAATTATGGGAAGTGGAATTACCCAAGCGTTAGCAATGGGCGGTAAAGATGTGAAAATGTATGATGTATCAGAAGAAAATTTACAAAAGGCTTATGAAACGATCAACAAAAGCCTGAGTCGTTTCGTGCATGCAGGGCGTATGACTGAGGAAGAGAAAAAACACATTCTAAATCATATTACTCCTACAGTTATATTGGAAGAAGCTTGCCAGAATGTAGAACTTGTTATTGAAGCAGTACCAGAAATATTACAGTTAAAGAAGGAGATTTTTCAAAAACTAGATTCGTATACATCACAATCTACTATTTTAGCAACGAATACATCTGAGTTAAGTGTAACTGCGATTGCAAGTGTGACAAGTCGTCCAGAGAAAGTAATAGGGATGCATTGGTTTAATCCCGCTCCTGTTATGAAGCTCATTGAAATTGTACGAGGAGTAGTTACGGCGGAAAGTACGATACAAGCAGTAAGAGCAATCTCAGAAGAAATAGGGAAAGAAACAGTTGTTGTAAAAGATACGCAAGGATTTGTGACCACGCGGGCAATTGCTATTCATATGTTAGAGTGCATGCGTATGTATGAAGAGGGAATTACAAGTAAAGAAGACATTGATAAGGCGATTAAGCTTGGTTTGAACTATCCAATGGGGCCATTTGAATTAGCGGATTATATAGGACTCGATACGCTGTTATTTGCGAGCGAAGGGCTAATAGAAGCATTTGGTGAGAGGTTTAGAGCGCCACAAATACTTGTGAAACTTGTAGAGGCGGGGTATCTTGGAAGGAAGACTGGGAAAGGTTTTTATGATTATTCAAAAGGGAAAGTGAGGGAGAAAATATGAAGCGAGACGTTGTTATTGTTGAAGCTGTACGTACGCCAGTTGGGAAAAGAAATGGTGCGTTTCGTGAGTTACACCCAGTACAGCTTGCGGCAGTTGCGCTGGATGCAGTAACAAAACGGGGGAATATAGAAAAAGGTCTCATAGAAGATATTGTTATGGGGTGTGTAACGCCAATTCACGAGCAAGCATTTAATATTGGAAGACTTTCAGCACTTGAAGCAGGTTTTCCTATAACAGTTCCAGCGGTAACGATTAATCGACTTTGTGGTTCTGGACAACAGGCTATTCACTTTGCGGCGCAAGAAATTAAATCAGGCGATATGGACATTACGATTGCAGCTGGTGTTGAACATATGACAAAAGTTCCTATTTTAACTGATGGAAATGAGCGAACCATCCCAAGTAGTCTTCATGAAAAATATCAAATTGTACATCAAGGTGTATCTGCTGAGATGATTGCCGAAAAATATGGAATTACCCGTGAACAGTTAGATACTTACGCGCTAGAAAGTCATAGACGAGCAATTCAAGCGATTGAATCTAGACGCTTTCAGCGAGAAATCGTACCACTGAGTGGTGTAGATAAAGAAGGCAACGAAATATTAGTTGAAAGTGATGAGGGACCAAGAAGAGATACTTCGTATGAAGCATTAGCAAATTTAAAAACAGTGTTTAAAGAAAATGGAGTGATTACAGCAGGGAATGCAAGCCAAATTAGCGATGGTGCTGCAGCAATTTTGCTGATGGATAGTGAAAAGGCGAAAGAACTAGGTTGTAAAGCACGTGCTCGTATTGTGAATCAAGTAGTTGTTGGTTCTGATCCAACGACAATGCTTGACGGCGTTATCCCTGCAACGAAAAAAGTACTGCAAAAATCCAATTTAACAATTCAGGATATAGATGTTATAGAGATTAATGAAGCATTTGCATCGGTTGTTTTAGCATGGCAAAAGGAGATGGAAGCAGATTTACAAAAGGTAAATGTTAATGGTGGTGCGATTGCACTAGGTCATCCACTTGGGGCAACGGGTGCAAAATTAATGACTTCTCTTCTTCATGAATTGGAGCGGAGGCAGGGAAGGTACGGTCTGCTGACAATTTGCATTGGACATGGGATGTCAACAGCGACGATAATTGAAAGAATATGAAAAGGCGTGCAGAAATTCATCTGCACGCTGTTATCCTTCTACTGTCTGTAAATACCCCGATGGGTGAGGCGTACTAATCATCAAATGATATGGAAAACCACTACTAATCAAAGTTTCGCTTTATTTAATACTGTCTCTTCGGATTAGCCGAGTTCCTTTACGCCGCCGTTACTTCTAAAACAGTACCTGTTTTTGCATCTACTAAAAATTCAAATCGTTCTTGTATATCATTTAAAATTGTTGTAAGACCGCCGCGATATACTTCGTATGCGACATCATATTTTTCAAACGTCTCTGGAACCATATGTACCCAAGAGCCAGTAATTTCGCCTTTATGACTGAGTGCTTGTTTCACCATTTTCAATGCTTTTTCTGAAGAAATATGGGATTGTTCTTGAACTTTGTTTGCAACAAGATAACCAGCCGCAAAACCAATGCCAACCCCAGCTAGTAAACCTTTCCAGTTCATATATTCACCTCAATTCTATAAAATAGTGTATCGATGATAATTATAATGCAATTTTAACTAAAAAAGAAGAAACTAGAAACATTTCGAAAATTTCGTTACAATAAAAGAGGAATTCTACTAAGGTTTGAAAGAAGGGAACTTCGTGAATAAAGAGACATTAGAATTATTTCGTACGTTAACAGAACTACAAGGTACATCAGGATTTGAACATGATGTACGCCGTTTTATGAAACAAGAACTAAGTAAATATGCAGATGAAATTGTTCAAGATGGTTTAGGTAGCGTGTTCGGTCTTAAAAAAGGGGATGAAAATGCCCCGCGCGTACTTGTAGCTGGTCATATGGATGAAGTCGGCTTTATGGTTACGCAAATTACGAAAAACGGAATGATTCGTTTTCAAACGCTAGGCGGTTGGTGGAGTCAGGTACTATTAGCACAGCGTGTACAAATTATGACGAAGAATGGCCCGGTTATTGGGGTTGTTGGATCTATCCCCCCTCATTTATTAAGTGATGCGCAACGTGCAAAACCGATGGATATAAAAAATATGTTAATTGATATTGGTGCAGATAGTTACGAGCAAGCACTTGAAATTGGTGTGAAACCAGGACAACAAATCGTTCCAATTTGCCCATTTACACCAATGGCAAATGAAAAGAAAATTATGGCGAAAGCTTGGGACAACCGTTACGGCTGTGGCCTTGCGATTGAATTATTAAAAGAATTAAAAGATGAAACTCTGCCGAATACATTATATTCTGGTGCAACTGTACAAGAAGAAGTTGGTCTTCGCGGGGCACAAACGGCTGCAAACATGATTCAGCCAGATATTTTCTATGCGCTTGATGCAAGTCCAGCAAATGATGCATCTGGAGATAAAACGCAGTTCGGTCAATTAGGAAAAGGGGCGCTTCTTCGTATTTATGATCGTACAATGGTAACACATAGAGGAATGCGTGAATTTATTTTAGATACAGCAGAAACACATAACATCCCGTACCAATATTTTGTTTCACAAGGTGGTACAGATGCGGGCCGGGTACATACGAGTAACTCTGGTATTCCGTCAGCAGTAATTGGTGTTTGCGCTCGTTATATTCATACACATGCTTCTATTTTACATGTTGATGATTATGCTGCAGCGAAAGAATTGATTACGAAACTCGTGAAAGCAACGGATAAAACAACATTAGAAACAATTAAAAATAACGCTTAAAAGAAAGGGCCAGTTTTGGCCTTTTCTTTTCGTATAAATATAAAACCCCTTTTTTTAGGTGGAAGAGAGTGTCCGTTCATGCATAGTAGCGGTTTAGTCTCAGGGCATGTGAATCTAAAAAGAGGAAACGAGATGGGATTTCTTTTGTTTTCATAGTCGCAAATTATATGTTGTGAAAACGAAGAGGATATATCATGAAGGGCGGAGATAAAGTCATCCTTTTTCCTACATACAGAGTTAAAATCAAAGAAAGAACAAGAATGTTAATTACCCTTTGTTCTTTGTAGCGCTGATTTATATAGAGGTGAAGAATATGAAAGTAGTAGTTGGATCGAAAAACCAAACAAAAGTAGGTGCCGTAAAAGAAGTATGGAAAGAGGCGAACATTACAGCCATTTCTGCTTCTTCAGGAGTAGCGGCACAACCATTTTCTGATGAAGAAACGATGCAAGGGGCAATCAATAGAGCCAAGCGAGCACTGGAGAAAGAACAAGCTGACATCGGTATCGGTCTAGAGGGCGGCGTCATGAAAACAGAGCATGGCTTGTTTATGTGTAACTGGGGCGCTTTAGCAACAAGTACAGGTAAAATATTTGTAGCGGGCGGGGCACGTATTAAGTTGCCAGATGATTTTGTTGCTCCTCTTGAAAGTGGGAAAGAGCTAAGTGAAGTTATGGAGGAATTTGTAAACCGAAAAGACATCCGTAGTCATGAAGGTGCAATTGGAATCTTCACAGATCATTATGTGGATCGTACAGGATTATTTGTCCATGTTGTAAAGTTGTTAGTTGGGCAATATAAGTATGACGAAAAACAAGCATAAATCTTGCAGCATACGTGATGTATGGTAGTATAAAAGAAAGATTACATATGAAAAGATACACTTCGTTAGAGGAGGAAATATAGATGAAATCATTAGAAAGCATGGAGCAATTCCAAGAACTAAAAAATGAAGGGAACGTTATTTTTATGTTCTCAGCAGAATGGTGTCCAGATTGCCGTTTTGTTGACCCATTTATGCCAGAAGTAGAAGAGAAATATAGCGATTTCTCATTCTACTATGTAGATCGTGATGAATTTATTGATCTATGTGTAAATTTAGACGTATTTGGCATTCCGAGCTTTGTAGCGTACAATAAAGGAGAAGAAACTGGGCGCTATGTAAACAAAGATCGTAAAACACAAGAACAAATCGAAGCGTTTATTGAAGGTTTAAAATAAGGCGATCAGCCAATTAAATTGTAAAAACAACCTCTACCTTCGCGGGGGAGGTTGTTTTTTTGGAAGGGAGGCAAACGAGATGAAAATGACAAGCAAAAAAATGAAAGAAGCACTAATGAACAGGCTAGCTCGTCCAGAATGGGACTTTCATTATGATAGCGAAAAAGATGTGCTTCGTATTGAACAAAAGGATACGAAGAAGGGAATTAATGTATCGCTTCCAGGAGTTGTAGCAAAATGGGAAGTCAAAAAAGAAGTAGCGATTGAAGATGTCGTCTATTACGTACAAGAGGCATTAGTTGCGATGCATAAAGAAGAAAGTAGCACAGCAAAAATTCTGCCGGTAATTCGCTCTACATCTTTCCAGAAACAAGCGGAAGAAGGCAATCCCTTTATCATGACAGATCATACAGCAGAAACGCGCATTTATTATGCATTAGACTCTAATAAAACATATCGATTAATTGATGAGCGTTTATTACAAAAGCTAGGACTTACTGAGCAGCAAGTACGTGAAATGGCATTGTTTAATGTCCGCTCATTAAGCTATACATTTAAACAAGATGAAGTGGCTGGGAATACATTTTATTTTTTAAACACAAATGATGGCTATGATGCGAGTCGTATTTTAAATGAATCGCTATTACAATCGATGCGCGAGAAGATTTCAGGTGACATGGTGGTGGCTGTTCCGCATCAAGATGTATTAATTGTTGCTGATATCGTCAACGAAATCGGTTATGATATTATTGCACAAATGACAATGAAGTTTTTTGCCGAAGGTCATGTTCCGATCACATCACTTTCATTCGTATATGAAGATGGCAACTTTGAACCAATCTTTATTTTAGCGAAGAATCGGAAGAAGACAAATGGAAAAGAGAAAGGATGAACATAGTGAACGTTTTTTATAACCTTGAAGGAATTGGCGACACATTAATCGTTGCCTTACAAGATATTACATTAGAAAACCGTACATTTGACCGCAAAGGAGATGTTGCTCGCGTTTATGATCGTGAAAGCAACGTAACAGGAGGATTTAACATCTTTAATGCTTCTTCTTATGTAGAAGTAAAAGAAACTGGGAATATTACTTTAACAACTGAGCTTGTAGAAAAAATCAATGACATTTTAGTGAAAAACGGCTTTGAAGAAAAAGTAGAAGCAGACCTTACGCCAAAATTTGTTGTTGGCTATGTAGCTGAAAAAGAAAAACATCCAAATGCAGATAAATTAAACATTTGTAAGGTAGAAATCGGTACAGATACATTACAAATCGTATGTGGTGCACCAAACGTTGATGCGGGACAAAAAGTTGTTGTTGCAAAAATCGGCGCTGTAATGCCAAGTGGTATGTTAATTAAACCAGCCGAGCTTCGCGGTGTTCCATCTTCTGGAATGATTTGCTCTGCACGTGAATTAGAGCTTCCAGATGCTCCTCAGGAAAAAGGGATTCTTGTACTAGAAGATAGCTATGAAGTTGGACAAGAGTTTAAATTTTAATTGATATAGAAAAAGTGGCCTCATTATAAAATGAGGCTATTTTTTTTGGGCTTAAATATTCTTATATTGTAACGCTTTTCCTAAAAATCCATGTTGTATTTCAAAAACAAATTAGTTAAAATTTAGAAAAAATAGAAGGTAAGAATATATGAAACAACATCCAAAAGTGAAAGAACTTCTGGGGCTTTATGTTGAAAAATTGGTAGAGTATGCACAAAATAGATGGGAGAGAAACGATGAAATATATAAAAATGATGTGTGCAGTTATATTACTTGGAATATATATGAGCGCATGCTCGAAGGAACAAGAACAGAAAACATCATCTCCTGTACAAGAAGAGAATAAAAAAGTTGTAGAACAAAAGAAAGAAGCACCAATAGAGAAGCAACCTGAGGAAAAAGAGAAGAAAGCAGAAACAGAATTACCGGTGGGACAAAATGGAGACCAAGAGAAAAAAGTTGAACAAGAGGCACCTGTGGAGCAAAGTAAAGAACAATTGCCGCCAGCTGAACAAACTGAAGCAAAAACAGATGCTGAGAAAAAACAAGGAAAGTTTCTTATTGTGATTGATCCAGGGCATCAAGAGAAAGCAAATTTAAATTTAGAACCAATTGGTCCAGGTGCAACTGAGAAAAAATATAAAGTGACTGATGGAACGACAGGTGTTGTGACGAAAAAGAGAGAATCCGCTCTTACACTTGAAGCTGCTTTTATATTAAAAGAGAAGCTTGAAGCAAAAGGCATGCAAGTACTTATGACAAGGACAACACATGATGTTGATATAAGTAACAAAGAGCGAGCTACATTCGCGAATGATCATCAAGCAAATGTATTTTTACGCCTTCATGCAGATGGATCTGAAAACCAGGCACAAAAGGGTTTTGCTGTGTTGACGCCAGCCGAAGGAAATCAATATACAAAAGATATTTATGCAGAAAGCTTACAAGTTTCTCAGATTATCGTGGAGAAAATGAAAGAAAATAGTCAGGTGAAAGTAAATGGGATTAAGTTTCGTGATGATCTTTCTGGTTTCAACTGGTCAAAGGTTCCAGGAGTTTTACTTGAGCTAGGGTTTATGTCGAATCCTGAAGAAGATCAAAAACTATCAGATAAGCAATATTTAGAAGCTTTACTGCAAAGTGTAACGGAGAGTATAGAAGAATATCGGAAGAGTAAAGTTTAGGTATATATTAAGCAGTTCAGATAACATAGAGAAACTGTATAAAATAAAGAGTTAAATTGTTTTTTGAATTCTACGGTGAGGATATGGAAGAAGAGTATTTGGAGATAGTATTGCTACGATTAGAAGGGGTATGTAAATACATGAAAAGAAAAGCAAAAGAAGGCGATATAAATTTTCAAAAGATGATAGATGAAGGGCACCTTGAACATTATTAAAATGATATTAAATTCATTCGTGAACATGGAAAAGAGTGGATTTAATGAAATAAGTCTTATACAAAAGTAAAGCTCAGAGTCATATAGGGACTTTGAGCTTTTTTTGCGTGTTATTTACTACGCCAATTAACCCGTGAATGAATATGTTATGTAGCTCGTTATTTTAGATTTTCTCCACAATAACTGAACTACTTATATATAAATATAGATGAAAACATTTCTTTTTGTTTAGAAGAGGTTAGTATCTTGTTTTGCTCCATGCCGAGTGAAACCAAAAGGAGAAAACAAGTGTAGGTCTTCTTTTATCCTGCATTAAAGAGCAGCAAGACCTCTGCCTCAGGATTCAAAGAGAAACAAGGAGGATAGGTCTGGGATGAAGAAAATCCTCACTGATTAAAGTATCACTTTATATTGTACTTACTGAAAACTGGAATATGATGGACAAAAGGCAAGGGCGTAATTTTACCTGCACTTTTTGCTGAATGCTGATACAATAAAGGATGTTACTATTTAGTAGAAAGAGTGGTAAGCATGTTAGATTGGATGAAAAAGCTGTTTAACAAAGAGGAACATCAAGAAGAAAAAACAGCGGTGAATAAAGAAGTACCGAAGAACACTGAAAGTAAGTCGAAACGTCCTCGTGTAAACCACTACACTGAAGCAAGAGAAGCGCAAATGGCTAGTCGGAATTCAGGTGTGAAATGTCGATTTCCGTTAGTGCCTGATGATGGATTTGATGAGGAGAATGTGGAAGAATCAACACATGTTGAAGAATCAGCATATGTTGAAGAGCAGCCACTGCCGAGAGTAATAAACGTGGAGAGGCGCGGGCCGAGATATGTAGAAGAACCAATCCATACATTTGCCCCTCAACAAGTTGAACAAGAAATTGAGCCAAAGCCTTTCATACCAAAAAAATCTGTGCCAACACAAGAAAGCAATCGAAGACCATTTCGCCCAACAGAGATGATTTCACCGATCTTTGGATATAAACGTCCGTCTATGGAGAAAGAAGAGGTGAAGACGGAAGAAAAAAGGCAGGAAGATCTTGAAATATCGGTTGAAGGAAAATCGGTCGTCGATGCATGGCTAGAGAAAAAAGGATACTCACTGGCGAATTTATCAGACGAATCTTTTATTCCTTCAAAGGAACGAGAGCAAAGCTTTGATGATGATCGACAACAAGAAAGTAAAAAAGAAGAAAAATCCGTTGTTGATCAGTGGCTAGAGAAAAATGGTTATGATTCTGAACGTTCATTTATTGCGGTAGAGGAGAAAGAAAAGACCGATGTTTCTCCAGACTCTCGTCCATTTGCAACGGATGGCTCGTTACATAAAGCAGTTGGACAGGATAACAAGAAGGAAGAACATGCTCTTCATAACGGACAGGTAGTTGGACAAGAGCCAGATGTAGTGGTGTTATCACAAGATGATATCGGAGAAAATGAAGAATCTCTACAAAATCAATTACAAGACTCTATTGTCAAGAACATCGATACAACGTCAATGGAAGAGATTGAATATAAGAAAGAAACAGAAGAACAGCTAGTAGAGAACACTGTTTTAACAGAATGTGTTATTGAGGAAGCAGAACCAGCGGCTGAAGTAGAAGAAGAGGAAGAAGCAGAACCAGCAGCTGAAGTAGAAGAAGTGAAAGAAGCAGAACCAGCGGCTGAAGTAGAAGAAGAGGAAGAAGCAGAACCAGCGACTGAAGTAGAAGAAGTGAAAGAAGCAGAACCAGCAGCTGAAGTAGAAGTAGAAGAAGAGGAAGAAGTTGAACCAGCACTGGAAGTTAAAGCAGAGGAAGAAGCTGACATAGCAGAAGCAACTGCTCAAGTAGTAGTTGAAGAACCAGCA
Source organism: Bacillus sp. AFS023182 (assembly GCF_002560575.1). NCBI lineage: Bacteria > Bacillati > Bacillota > Bacilli > Caryophanales > Bacillaceae > Bacillus > Bacillus sp. AFS023182. The sequence continues at coordinate 51,674 of NZ_NTRO01000022.1, forward strand.
GAACCACAGAAGGTTGTTTCTAAAGTAGAAAATGATATTTGTGAAACATCTTTAGCAGCAGACGAGCACACGAAGGAAACTGTTCAAAGTTTTGCAAATGTATTAATTGAAGAAGCAGAAGAAAAGCAAGAAGTGACTGTAGAAAAGCCCGTTGAGAAAACTGTAGAACCAAAACGTGAGAAAAAGCGTCATGTGCCGTTTAATGTTGTGATGTTAAAACAAGATAGAAGAAAGTTGATGGAGAGACAGGTGGCAGGAATGAAAACGCCGCAGACTCCTGTACAACAAGTAGAAGAAGCATCACAAAGAAAAGAACAACTAATGCAGCAAGTTGTAGCGGAACCGCAAGCGGAAGAGAGACCAATACAGCAAGTTGTAGCGGAACCGCAAGCGGAAGAGAGACCAATACAGCAGGTTGTAGTGGAACCGCAAATGGAAGAGAGACCAACGCAGCAAGTTGTAGTGGAACCGCAAATGGAAGAGAGACCAACGCAGCAAGTTGTAGCGGAACCGCAAATGGAAGAGAGAGCAATGCAGCAGGTTGTAGCGGGACCAGAAGTAGAAGAGAGACCAACGCAGCAAGTTGTAGCGGAACCGCAAATGGAAGAGAGAGCAATGCAGCAGGTTGTAGCGGGACCACAAGTAACAGAGAAGCCAGTTCAGCAACCGGAAGTGAAGGTACCTGTTGCAAATGCAGGAGTACAAGAAAAAGCATATGTTGTAGCTAAAAGAGAAAATGATATGCGTAATGTGCTGCAAACACCGCCTGAATATACAATGCCACCATTAACCTTGTTGACGATTCCAACTCAAGCAACATTGGATAATACAGAATGGTTAGACGAACAGAAAGAATTATTGGATACGACGTTTAATAATTTCCATGTTGGGGCTCAGGTTATCAATGTTTCACAAGGACCGGCTGTAACTCGCTTTGAAGTACAACCAGACCCAGGTGTGAAAGTAAATAAAATTACAAACTTAAGCGATGATATTAAGTTAAGTTTAGCAGCAAAAGATATTCGAATTGAAGCGCCGATTCCAGGGAAAAGTGCAATTGGAATTGAGGTTCCAAATAAAGAGAGTAAGCCAGTATTTCTAAGAGAAATCTTGAGAAGTCCTGTGTTCACGAAGAGTGAATCACCGCTTACAGTTGCACTTGGACTTGATATTTCTGGAGCGCCGATTGTAACGGATATTAGGAAGATGCCACATGGACTGATTGCTGGTGCGACTGGTTCAGGAAAAAGTGTGTGCATTAACGCGATTTTAACAAGTATTTTATATAAAGCGAAACCGCATGAAGTGAAATTGATGTTGATTGATCCGAAAATGGTTGAGCTTGCGCCATATAATTCTGTTCCACATCTTGTGGCACCTGTTATTACAGATGTAAAAGCAGCTACAGGGGCGTTAAAATGGGCTGTAGAAGAAATGGAGCGCCGTTATGAATTGTTTGCCCATGCTGGTGCACGTGATTTAACTCGTTATAATACAATTGTGAGTGAGCGAGAAGTTCCAGGGGAGACATTGCCATATATCGTCATTGTAATTGATGAGTTAGCGGATTTAATGATGGTTGCACCTGGTGATGTTGAGGAAGCGATTTGTCGTATCGCTCAAAAAGCGCGTGCTTGTGGTATTCACTTATTAGTTGCAACGCAGCGTCCGTCTGTGGATGTTATTACAGGGTTAATTAAATCAAACATTCCAACGCGTATTGCGTTTACAGTATCATCTCAAGTAGATTCCCGTACAATTATTGATATTGGGGGCGCGGAAAAATTACTTGGCCGCGGTGATATGTTATTTTTAGGAAACGGTACGTCTAAACCAGTTCGTGTGCAAGGGGTATACGTATCGGATGATGAAATTGAAAAAACGGTTGACCATGTGAAAAAGCAAATGAAGCCGAACTATTTATTTAAGCAAGAAGATTTATTGGCGAAAACAGAGCAACATGAGGCCGAAGATGAACTGTTTTTTGATGCATGTCAGTTTGTTGTAGAACAAGGGGGAGCGTCCACATCTTCTGTACAGAGAAAATTCCGCATCGGCTATAATCGCGCGGCACGTCTTATTGAAGAGATGGAAGCACAAGGAATTATTTCCGAAGCAAGGGGAACAAAACCGAGAGATGTCCTTATTTCAGAGGATGAGTTTGCTGCGATGCAGGAAACGAATGTATAGGAAGTGGTTTTGCTGTATACTAAGAGAAAATGTTGGATAGTAAAGTAGGGAGTAAACGAAATGAAAGAAATTGAATTAAAATTAAAAGGTGAAATCAATCGACTAACAAATAAAACATTTAAATTTGATGAACGAGTTGGAGAAGGCTGGTTTTCTGCCGTTTACTTTTTAAAAACTCGTGATATTATTCAAGAATTTCGCCCAAAAAGTATTGTAACAATGCAATTTTTCCAGAAAGAGCATGCGGTACTTTGCGGAACAGATGAAGTAATCGCATTGTTACAAACGTTTGCTACACATCCTGAAGAACTTGAAATTCATTCTTTAAAGGATGGTGACAATATTAATCCATTTGAAACAGTTTTAACAATTACAGGGCCTTATGAATATTTCGGGTTTTTAGAAGGTGTAATTGATGGGATTTTAGCTCGTCGTACATCTGTTGCAACAAATGTGTATAATGTTGTACAGGCTGCTCGCAGCGGTGAAAAAGAAAAACCTGTTATTTTCATGGGAGACCGTGATGATCATTATACACAGCAAGCTGGTGATGGGTATGCTGCGTATATTGGTGGTATGAGCGCACAAGCAACGCATGCAATGAATGAATGGTGGGGCAAAAGTGGAATGGGGACAATGCCTCACGCGTTAATTCAAATGTTTAATGGAGACGTTGTAGAAGCTGCAAAGGCGTATCATAAAAAGTTTCCAGAGGATGATTTAGTTGTACTGATTGACTACAACAATGATGTTATTACAGATGGGCTTCGCGTTGCACGCGAATTTGGTTCAGAATTAAAAGGTGTACGCATCGATACATCACGTACAATGATTGATCAATATTTCATTCGTCATCCAGAAGTGCTTGGAACATTTGACCCACGTGGTGTCAATCCATCACTTGTTTTCGCTCTTCGTAAAGCGCTTGATGAGGAAGGATTCCAGCATGTAGATATTGTTGTAACTGGTGGATTTGATGAAAAGCGTATTCGTGAATTTGAAGCGCAAAATGTTCCTGTGGATCTATACGGAGTAGGGAGCAGTTTATTAAAAATGAACATTGGTTTTACAGGTGATAATGTAGAATTAAATGGAAAACCAGAAGCAAAAGCTGGACGCAAATATCGTCCAAACCCACGTTTAGAACGTGTTCAATTAGAAAAAAGATAAGATATGTAAGAAACAGAAAAACTGATAGGTGATTGACCCTATCAGTTTTTCTGTTATCATAGTATAACGGATTGTTTTTTGCTATAATAAGTTTGTTGTGGACATATAAGAAGTACGTACGTGTTTATCCTGATTGGCGAGAGCTGATGAAAGTTCCGCTGTATCAAAAATGTATGATGATTACCAAAATAAGAAAAGATTCATATACTGTCTTATAGATAGGCCGTTGTATTAGTTCGAAATGTTGGAGGTTCTTTAAGATGACAGTTTACCATTTTGTAGGAATTAAAGGAACAGGAATGAGTTCATTAGCACAAATTCTTCATGATATGAAGCATACTGTTCAGGGTTCTGATTTTGAAAAACGTTTCTTTACACAAGTTGCTTTGGAAAAGCGTGGTATCTCCATCCTTCCTTTTGATAATAATAATGTAAAAGAAGGACAAGTGATTATCGCAGGAAACGCGTTCCCTGATACGCATGAAGAGATTGTAGCAGCGAAAGAATTAAATATTCCAGTACATCGTTACCATCACTTTTTAGGGGATCTTATGAGTAAGTATACAAGTGTTGCTGTAACAGGTGCACATGGAAAAACATCAACAACTGGTTTGTTAGCCCATGTAATGCAAGGTGCACACCCGACGTCTTACCTTATTGGAGATGGAACAGGGCATGGGGTAGAAAATAGTAAGTATTTTGTGTTTGAGGCATGTGAATATCGTCGCCATTTCTTGTCGTACTATCCAGACTATGCAATTATGACAAATATTGATTTTGACCATCCAGACTACTTTACAGACATCAATGATGTATTTAGTGCATTCCAAGAGATGGCACTTCAAGTGAAAAAAGGAATTATTGCATGTGGTGATGATGAAGAACTTCAAAAAATTCAAGCGAAAGTACCTGTTATTTTCTATGGATTTGGTGAAGATAATGATTTCCAAGCTCGTAACATTCAAAAGAGAACAGATGGCACTGTATTTGATGTGTTTGTTCGTAATACGTATTATGAAACATTCAAAATTACAGGATACGGCAATCACAGCGTATTAAATGCATTAGCAGTTATTGCGCTTTGTCATTATGAAAATGTTGATGTAGAAGCAGTGAAACATCAATTAACAACCTTTGAAGGTGTAAAACGTCGCTTTAATGAAAAGCCGATGGGAGAACAAGTCATCATTGATGATTATGCGCACCATCCAACAGAAATTAACGCAACGATTGAAGCGGCTCGTCAAAAACATCCAGAGCGTGAAATTGTCGCTGTATTCCAGCCGCACACATTCTCACGTACAGAAAAGTTCTTAGATGAGTTCGCAGAAAGTCTAAGCAAGGCTGATCAAGTATACTTATGTGATATTTTCGGATCAGCACGTGAAAACAAAGGTGAATTAACGATTCAAGACCTGCAACAACGCATTGATGGTGCAGAATTGATTACAGATACAACAACGGATGTATTAAAGAAACATAAAAACGGCGTTCTTATTTTCATGGGCGCAGGCGACATCCAAAAATTCGAAGCAGCTTACGTGAAAGAAGTGCAAGTTGCAGAGAAGTAATAAGGAGGAGACGTGCAGCGGTGGTTGCACGTCTTTTTTTGTTTCTATAGCGAATGTGGGTTAACAGATTCTTCGGAAAAATGTTAGAATAATAAGAAAATAAAAAGGGGATGGAGAAATGTTCACACTTCGAGTCGATGATGAAATTGAACTTCAATTACTAGAAAAACATCATAAAGAGGAACTATATCAATTAATTGATGAAAACCGTAATCATTTAAGAAGGTGGCTTCCATGGGTGGATGGGACAAAATCTGCTGATGCGTATGATGAAATTTTTCCAATGTGGCTAAAGAAATTTGCAGAGGGAGACGGTTTTGAGAGCGGTATACGTTATAAAGGAAAGCTTGTTGGGATGGTAGGTATTCATCCAGTGACCTGGAGCAAGAAAGCGACGAGCCTTGGATATTACCTTGCAGAAGATGCAGGAGGAAAAGGGATTATGACGCGAAGTGTAAAGGCTGTACTTCGCTATGCGTTTGAAGAATTAAAATTGAATAAAATAGAAATACGTTGTGGGGTAGAGAATCAAAAAAGTCGTGCGATTCCAGAACGTCTTGCTTTTCAATTAGACGGCATTCTGCGTGAGGAAGAATGGCTGTATGACCATTTTCATGACATTGCTGTATACAGTGTACTAGCTTCAGAATGGGAGAAAATCCGATGAACGATTCGATTTGTATTACTCCGTATGAGAGTAAGTTTCAAAGTGAAGTAGTGGGTCTCATTGTTCACATTCAGCAAAAAGAGTACAATGTGCCAATTACGAAAGAAGAGCAACCTGATTTATTAGAAATAGAAAAGTTTTATCAAAGGGATAATGGGGATTTTTGGGTAGCGACGTATAAAGGGAAAGTTGTGGGAACAATAGCCTTATTAGATATTGGAAACAATCAAGTAGCTTTAAGAAAAATGTTTGTGAAGAAAGAATTTCGCGGGAAGATGTGGAAGACAGCAAGTTTGTTATTACAAACAGCAATTTCTTGGGCAAAGGAAAAGAACTTAGAAACTATCTATTTAGGAACAACAGTCCAGTTTTTAGCGGCGCATCGCTTCTACGAAAAAAATGGATTCCAAAGTGTGAGTGTGGAAGAGTTACCGAGGAATTTCCCAATACTTGCAGTGGATAAAATATTTTACAAATATCCCCTTTAATTAATAGGATAATTAGGAAAGGGGTGATGATATGAGCTTTCCTATCCAAAGAAGCAAGCCTATAATGATTTTTGTAAGTGTGATGTTGATTCTTATGGTTGCTTTGCCAGTTGGAATGCTCATTGTAAACAAAGAAAACTGGGGATCAGCACGAATTGGGATGGCCTTTGCATTTGTCGATAGCAGTAGGCATTTTAGCAGTTGTACTTTTGTTTTATTACCATTTTCGTCAAATTTGAAGCAAAGGGTAGGAAGTAGAGAAATAATATCGCTTTTTTTAATATATCGACCATCTCTCGCAATATATCGATAACATGGACTATTCGACAAAACAAGTGAAAAAAGCTCCTCCCGTCAAAGGAAGAGCTCTTTTTCACTTATTTTAAGTTCTCAGGATTTAAAGCTTCTAATTCAGATACAACGAAGCGTCCGTCTTTACGGATTAATACATCGTCGAAGTAAATTTCACCGCCGCCGTATTCAGGGCGTTGGATACATACTAAATCCCAGTGGATGTTAGAGTTGTTGCCGTTCCATGCATCGTCGTAAGCTTGTCCAGGAGTGAAGTGGAAGCTACCATCAATTTTTTCATCGAATAGGATGTCGCCCATTGGATGTAAGATGTATGGGTTTACGCCGATTGCAAATTCACCAACGTAGCGTGCGCCTTCATCTGTATCAAAAATTTTGTTAATGCGTTCTGTATCGTTTGCAGTTGCTTCAACGATCTGTCCATTTTTAAATGTAAGTTGTACGTTTTCAAATGTATAGCCGTTATATGGTGACGGTGTGTTGTAAGAAACTGTACCGTTAACAGAATCGCGAACTGGTGCAGAGTATACTTCACCGTCTGGAATATTTAAATGACCAGAGCATTTAATAGCTGGAATGTCTTTAATAGAGAATGTTAAGTCAGTTCCAGGACCAACAAGGTGAACTTTATCTGTTTTGTTCATAAGTTCAACAAGGTTATCCATTGCTTTGTCCATTTTACCGTAATCTAAGTTACATACTTCAAAGTAGAAGTCTTCGAATGCTTCTGTGCTCATTTTTGCAAGCTGTGCCATAGATGCATTTGGATAGCGAAGAACGACCCAGCGAGTTTTCGGAACGCGAATGTCTCTATGAACTTTTTTGCCAACTGTTTGACCGTGGATTTTCATGCGTTCACTTGGAACGTCAGCTTGTTCATTAATGTTATCACCAGAGCGAAGGCCGATGTAAGCGTCCATATCTTTCATTACGCTTGCTTCATAGGCAGCGATTTGCTCGAAGTGTTCTTCAGTGGCACCCATTAATAAAGAGCGATCAACTTGATGGTCTTTCAATGAAACGAATGGGAAACCACCAGCTGCATATGCTTCTTTCACAAGTGCAGTTACAAGTTCTTTTTGCAAGCCAAAGTTTTCAATCAATACTTTTTCGCCTTTTTGTAGGCGAATGGAGTAGTTAATTAAATTATACGCTAACTTTTCAATACGTGGGTCTTTCATATGTAAAAGCCTCCCTACTAATTATGTATCCTTTCTTATTGTAACCTACTTAGTGGAATTTGTTGAATAATTTATGTTACAGTTAACAAACAAGTATGAAAATTCTAATGAAAATGTAAGGGTTAGAACGAAACGGAAAATGATTGTATAATAGGAGAAAGTATGAAAAATATAAAGGAAGTGATGAAATGCAAGTTCTTTTATATGTAAGTGCAGCTATTATCGCAGTTGCTTTTGCTATATTAGTGGTATATGTATGTAGAACACTACTATCAGTTCAGAAGACATTAGAAAACGTTGCAGGTACACTAGAAGGCTTAGAAAAGCAAATGCAAGGAATAAGCGTAGAGACGGAGCAATTATTACATAAGACGAACGCGTTAGCTGATGATATTCAGCAGAAATCTCAGTCGTTAAATAAAGTAGTAGAAGGCGTAGATGGAATTGGAACGACAATTCATTCTTTAAATACGAAACTTCGCAATGTATCAGATTCTGTAACAAATGAAATTGAGAATAATGCAGACAAAGTTGCGCAAGTTGTACAATGGAGTAGCGCAGCGATTGAAGTGTATAATCATTTTCGAGCTACTAGACAAGAAAAAAAACTAGAAAAAGCAGAGAAGAAGTTAGAGAAGGTAGAGAAAAAAGAGAAGCGCTCTAGACTCCCAATTCGTATGAGAGGTGAATAACATGGACATGACAAAAATCGAAACAATGGAAGAGTTTGAAGCATTAGTAGAAACAGCGGAACCATATATTCTTTTTAAACATAGTATAACGTGTCCAATTAGCCAAGGAGCGTATGCTGAATTTGAGGCATATTGTCATGATGAAAAAGAAACGCCTGCTTACTATTTATACGTGCAAGATGCAAGAGATGTTTCGAATCGTATCGCAGAGCATTTTGGTGTTAAACATGAGTCACCACAAGTATTATACATAAAAGATGGTATGGCGGTATGGCATACATCCCATTGGAATATTAAGAAGCAAACTTTAGAAGAGAATGTGAAGTAGGAAGAAGGAAGAAGCAAGCGTAGATGCTTGTTTCTTTTTTTAGGATTTATAATTAGCAATCATAAACTTGATGTATCTAACGATAAATTCGACTTTAGGAATCAATAATGAAGTTATATAAAAGCCATATAAAAAAGTTGTGGAGCATATTTTCTTTAAGTGAAAGAGAACGATTTTACCTGTAGTGTATATCATGTGACAACCTAACATCTATCGGATATAATAAATTATCTTAACTACGATAATAAGGTAATTTCATATATATACAACTTTGAAAGAGGTGGCTATCTTATGGCATCACAAGAATTAGATCTTTTACGTTCTCAAATTGATCAAATAAACCTACAAATTTTAGAATTACTAAACGAGAGAGGTCGTCTTGTTCAAGAGGTCGGTAAATTAAAAGAAGTGCAAGGTGTGAAACGATTTGATCCTGTACGTGAGCGTAATATGCTTGATTTAATCGCTGAGAAGAATGATGGGCCGTTTGAAACATCGACTCTTCAACATATTTTCAAACAAATTTTTCAAACAGGTTTAGAATTACAAGAAGATGATCACCGTAAAGCGCTTCTTGTTTCACGTAAGAGAAAATCAGAAGATACAATTGTTGATATAAAAGGTGAAAAAATTGGTGATGGCAATCCGCATTTTATTATGGGACCATGTGCGGTGGAAAGTTACGAGCAAGTGCGCCTAGTTGCTGAAGCAATGAAGGAGCACGGATTAAAGCTAATGCGCGGCGGTGCATTCAAGCCTCGTACATCTCCTTATGATTTCCAAGGTCTTGGCTTAGAGGGCTTGAAGATTTTACGTCAAGTGGCGGATGAATATGATTTAGCGGTTATTAGTGAAATTTTAAATCCAAATGATATTGAAATGGCATTAGATTATGTTGATGTGATTCAAATTGGAGCTCGTAATATGCAAAACTTTGAATTACTTAAAGCGGCAGGATCGGTGAACAAACCAGTATTATTAAAGCGTGGTTTATCAGCAACGATTGAAGAGTTTATGTATGCAGCAGAATATATTATCGCACAAGGTAACGGAGAGATTATTTTATGTGAGCGCGGCATCCGAACTTATGAAAAGGCAACACGTAATACGCTAGATATTTCCGCTGTGCCTATTTTGAAGAAAGAAACACATTTACCTGTCGTAGTGGATGTAACACACTCTACAGGGCGACGTGACCTCTTATTACCAACTGCAAAAGCAGCGATGGCAATTGGTGCTGATGCGGTTATGGCTGAAGTACACCCAGACCCAGCTGTTGCATTATCAGATTCAGCGCAGCAAATGGATATTCCAGAATTCAATGAGTTTATGAAAGAGCTAAAAGCATTTCGTGCTAGATAATCAGAAGTGCTTATAAGGTCTATGCGATACTTGTTGCATAGACTTTTTTGCGGGAAATATCCTTTTTTACATGAAAAATACGAAAATAGGAGAAAAGAAGCGAATTTTTTCGAAACTTTTGCGGGAAAATATTGTATGAGCCTGTATTTTTATCGTATCATTAGTAAAAGGACTCGGGAGTGACATCTTCAAATAGAGTTGATGTCTTTTTTTCATTTAAGTGAACCGATACATAAGGATAGATAATATATATAGAAGGAGTGTGTGAAGAGATGAACGTAACAATCTATGATGTAGCGCGCGAAGCAAACGTTTCGATGGCAACCGTATCACGTGTTGTAAACGGTAATCCGAATGTAAAGCCTACAACAAGAAAGAAAGTATTAGAAGCAATTGATCGTTTAGGGTATCGCCCAAATGCAGTAGCACGTGGACTAGCAAGTAAAAAGACAACAACAGTAGGTGTTATTATTCCAGATATCTCTAATACGTTTTATGCAGAACTTGCACGTGGAATCGAAGATATCGCAACAATGTACAAATATAACATCATTTTAAGTAACTCTGACCAAAATAGAGAAAAAGAATTTCATTTATTAAATACAATGCTTGGTAAACAAGTGGATGGTATTGTATTCATGGGTGAAGATATTACAGATACGCATGTAGAAGAATTTAAAAAGTCTCCAGTACCAATCGTCTTAGCAGCATCATTTGATGAGGAAAATGAAACATCATCAGTAAATATTGATTATACACAAGCTGCTTATGATGCAATGAAGCATTTCCTAGAACAAGGCCATAAGCGTATCGGTTTCGTATCAGGTCCTTACATTGATAAAGCGGGAAGTGCAAAGAAATTACAAGGTTACAAAAAAGCTTTAGAAGAAGTAGGTATCGCTTATGATGAAAATCTTGTAATTGATGGAGATTACACATACGATTCAGGTCTAGAAGCATTTGAAAAGCTTTGGGAACTTGATGAAAAACCAACAGCAATCTTTGTATCTTCAGATGAAATGGCACTAGGTGTAATTCATGCAGCACAAGACGTTGGTTTAAACGTCCCAGAAGATGTAGAAGTACTTGGTTTTGACAACACACGTCTTGCGTTAATGGTACGCCCGCAACTTTCAACAGTTGTACAACCAATGTATGACATCGGTGCAGTAGCAATGCGTCTGTTAACAAAATATATGAATAAAGAAAAAGTAGAAGATCATACAGTTATCTTACCTCATCGTATTCAATTTAGAGATTCAACGAAGTAAGAATAGGAAAACTCACAGCGTGGTGCTGTGAGTTTTTTTATTATCCATGCTTCCTTTTATAAATGATACTAGCTTACGATGGAAGTCGATATGTAATCGATGAGACCATTGATAATGGAGATATGTTGGAATTCTGCGTAGGACATGTTTTCATACATTTCAGGTTGAAAAACATTCATTTTGTTCTTTTAACGTTTTATTGTATTAGATTGGATTGGGGTCACAAGTGAAAAGTATATTACAACAATGATTAGTAAAATCCATGCCTTTTGGAACGATTCTCTCACGGGTGAAATGATATCTTAATATAATACTGAAAAGAAAACTTGGAAATAAAAATGCTATCGTATCTATTTTTTGTAAGGTTTTTATTAGAATATTTTAGTTTACACGTGCTTTGTCAATATTTGTTCTATTGAGAAAAGTCGTATTTTCCATTTTTAGAAAAAAATCACAAATTTTGAAATTATGTTATATTGAGTGCGGGGAAAAGGGACAATAAATATAGGGGTGGATACGATGAAAAAAATGAATCGAGTTATCATTGCGTTTTTAACAATCATTACGTTTGCAATCCCGGTAGGAATTGTTTCGGCAGCATCAGTAGCGAATGGGGAGTTAATTTATAAAGGCGGACAAACAGATTCAAAAGTATACTCTGATATTAGAGATGCGATACCTACTAATAGTAATAAATATATGGTATGGGCAGCTGTAAAAGTTTGTGGCAACACATATTCATCTGGATGGAAAGCAGATCAAGCCTATAAAGATGCGGACAGAAAATGGTATTGTGATGAAACTTCACATTACGATTATTATAAAAGATAATATTTAAAAATTTTTGCCCTTTTCCCTTCCTAACAATACTTTCGGATTGAATATGATGTGCAGGAGGATAGTATGAAAAAATTATTGTTTATCTTTCTAATTGGGCAGCTATTTCTGCTATCTTATATATTTAATAAATCTGTTTATGATATATATGAGTTGAATAATTTAGGAGATTCATCTCTTGATGGTTACATTGTAGAAGATGTTTCAGGGCATAAATTGAACGAGTTATATGAGAAAATGAATTCGGCATGCTTGTCGAATAATACGTGTCAATTACAACTCGTTAAAACACCTGTATCTAAGCATAATGAGTTTATTTATGATATATATCATAGTCAAGAAAAAGATATAAATAAGCCGAAATCAATTTCATCTGATACAGTTTTAAATTATCACCCATTAACAAAAGAAGATTTTGTTGATAGTAATGGCGTGTTTTATACGAATTTATCATTGGATCGATTAAATGATTTATCAAAGGCAATAGGAATTACTATTAACCCGTATCATAATGATATTGCTTATAGTCAAATTGTTACATACAATATTTTAAACTTTGTCATTCTCTTTATACTGACACAATTGGTTTTAGTGATTTACACATTTACAAGAATCAAAGTAAATGCGATTAAAAAGATGCTCGGTTATTCGAAATTTAAAATGGTACAAGCGTCATTAAAAGATTTTATAGTGATGGAAAGCGTGATACTTGTTATTACGTTAGGTGTTCATTTTCTATATTATGTATTCGTTGGTAGCGTTGTATCACGTTATTTTTATTTATTGTTAGTGTTTTTAGTACTAGTGATCGTAATAAATGTTGTCATGTTACTATTTACGCAAATTAGTTTAAGATTTATCGATATAAATTTGATGATAAAGAACAAAGTATATTCGAACAGATTAAATTATATTTTATATGTAATTAAAATCCTGCTAATATTATCTATCACAGTTTCGGTTTCCTCGTTTATCTCGAATTACAGAGAATATAAAGCTAAGTCGAGAGATTTAGAGCGCTATACGAAATTAGAGGGGTATTTTACATCGAATGGCTTTAACTCTAATGAGGATGAAAAAGCACGCAAAAATCCGAAAATAATCGCAGAATATGGTGATGCTGTTCAGAAAATGTATCGTCATTTTGATGAACAAGAAAAGTTATACGTGAGTGATGCTTACATTCTCGAATTATTAAAACCAACATATTTAGAAATGAACGGATTAACAAAAGAGGATTTATATACTTCTATAAAAGATAATTACATAGTAGTTAATGAAAGATATATAAATGATTTTATGAAAATTAAGAATGAAACAGGAGCGAAAATAACAAATTTCCATGTAACAAAACCTACTATCCTGGTGCCAACTAAGTATAAGTCCGAGGAATCAAAAATTAAAAAGATGTATATTGAACAATACAATCAGTTGCTGAACTATAATGAAAATTTTGGAATTCCTAAATCCGACTCGAAGAACATTGATAATGTAGAAGTTATCTACATTGCTAATAATCAAGAACATGAATTGTTAGGTAAAAATATGTCTGAAGATGATTCTGATATGAAACTTAAAGATACAATTATTATGATCGATCAAGGAAACTTTGGTAGCTTATATTATTATGATCAGTTAAGTTCGGGTAACGTTTATTTTCATTTAAACCAAAGAGATGAATTTAACCAAATACTTGCGAAGCATCATTTGAATAAACTCGTAAATGTTGGCACGCTGTTAACGCCTTATATGGATAAAGTGCATTTTGTAGAATTTATTATGTACAATTCTTTAGTCTTTACGTCACTATTCTTATTCACATTAATCTTTGTAATTTGTATTTCAAATTATGTGGATATCATATCGAATAGTAAAAGGTACGCAATTCAATATATGTATGGCTATAGTATAATGAAAACATTTAAATTACATTTGATCGTATATGCGATGTTGCTAAGTATGATCGTTATGAATATATTTATAGAATTTAACGTTCCTTTCTATATTTGCATACTCGTAATAGATTTTATTGTTTTATTATATTTATACAAAAAGATTATTAAAAACGATATTCACAAAATCGTTAAAGGTGGATAAAGATGGAGATTATAAAACTCGTGAACGTGTCTAAAACATATGAGAAAGAAGAAGTACTCTCAAATGTTAATTTAACGGTAGAGAATGGTGAAATGATTGCAATTACTGGAGAAAGTGGAAAAGGAAAAACGACACTCTTAAATATTATTGGCTTAATTACGAAAAAAGACAAAGGGGATTTATTGTTATTTGATACAAAAAATCCGTCGATTCATTCGAAAGAAGCGATGATGTTCAGAAGAGAAAAGATAGGTTATTTATTTCAAAATTATGGGTTAGTGGATGATGAAACGGTAAAATGGAATTTAAATTTAGCCCTAGAATACAAGAAGTTAAGCAAAAAGGAGAAAATCGAAAAAATCGATGTGCTTTTGAATGAATTTAAACTATCTCATTTGAAAGAAAAAATGGTCTATCAATTAAGTGGTGGAGAGCAGCAACGAATTGCACTCATACGATTAATCCTACAAGAAAGCGATTTAATACTAGCAGACGAACCAACTGCTAGCTTAGATGCCGAAAATGAAAAAGTAATATTGCAGTATTTGGAACAATTAAATAAAAAAGGAAAAACAATCGTGGTTGTGACACATAATCAAGATATCTTACCTTATTTTTCGCGTGTCATTCGTTTACATGAATTGTCTTAAAGAAAGAAAAAAGTGCAGAGTTATGAGTGGAAACCTCCAAAACTCTGCACTTTTCTATTGCCCAACATAACTGGTTCTTTTATTTGTGTAAATAAAAATAAAGTCTTAATTATTTTCAATAAATGCCCATAATTCATCCGTATTACACAGATTATTATCCCCTGTATTGTACATGATCCAAAATCAAATTTCCCTATAATTACGCAATGTCATGTATAATAGAAAGAAAAGGCTTGTGGGGGGGAAGAGATGATTATTCTTTGGATAATTACGCTTTGTATGACCGCTTTTTTTGCATATATGACGTTAAAACAAAATGGCCTAAAGCGCTTTGTTCCAGGAAGTATTCTTGCAGGAATTGCCCTTATCACGTATGTAGCTTCTATTTTTATTGAAAGTATTTCAGTCAATGTAAGCACGGGCCTCGTATTTGTTGCGATTACACTATTTGCAGGTTCGATTATGGTACTCGTGGTTGCTGGTATTATTTTATTCATTCATATGAATTCGGAAACGTTATAAAATATAAAGAAAGGCATGTCCCACGAGGGGCATGCCTTTTGTCCGTTCAATTATGCGTTGTCTTTTGAAGCATTTTGTTGTTTCAATAAGTCGCGAATTTCGCCAAGAAGTACTTCTTCTTTTGTTGGTTCTGGAATTTTTTCTACTTTTTCTTCTTCTTTTTTGAATGCTAGTTTATTAAATAGCTTAATGAATAAGAAGATAGAGAATGCGATGATTAAGAAATCAACAACCGTTTGAATAAACGCACCATATTTTACAACAGCGCCTCCAAATTTAAAGGAAAGCCCTGTGAAGTTTATTCCTCCAAGTAGTAATCCAACTAATGGCATGATAACATCTGCTACTAATGAAGAAACAATTTTACCAAATGCACCACCAATTACAACCCCGACAGCTAAATCCATAACATTCCCTTTTAAAGCGAACTTTTTGAATTCGTTCAACATGTGTAATACCCATCCTTTCCACGATTCAGTATAAAATTTATAATTCCTATCAACATATTCTATAGAAGTTTTTGTTAGAAATAAAGAGAAAATGGGAATGAAAGTAAATTCTGAAAAATGTATCCGTTTTATTTTATACCTTAAAATATAAATATTAATTTTTCATAAACTGCTGCTAAAATAACTATAAAATCGCTTGAGTATTCGGAAATATCTTCTTATGCTTATGAATAACATAGGAAAGTTTATAAAGTGAGGAATTGAGTCATGTCTATTAAAACAAGGTTTCTGTTGTCTTATATTGCAGTTATTTTTGTTTCAATTACTCTGTTGTTAGTTATGGGTTTTTTGATTATTTTTTCTATAACAGGGAATTTGGAGTCAGTGAAAAATTTCTATAAGAGTTCGTATATTCAAAGGCCACTGACACCAGAGGAAGAAAATGCTTTTCTTGAATTGAAATCAGCAGCTAAGCAGAATCAATCACAACTATTAGATGAAGCCATGATGCCGTCATTAGAGAAAGAAGATGTGAAAATAGTTGTAAGAAAAGGAGACGCAATTTCATATGCGTCAAAAGCAATTGGAAGTTCTAATTTAAAAGAAGCTCTTCCGAAATTTGAAGCAACGAATATTAATAGTCGTGGTACGGTTGAATTAAATGACACATTTTATCGCTACGTAAAGTTTGATTTTTATTTTCCTCATAATGAAGAAGGAAGTATATTTGTATTGAATAAGCAAAGTTCGTATGTGGAACTAACCGAAAAGCTATTTCCCATATTATTTATATCGTTATTACTGTTGGCTATTTTCATCATTGGATTATTAAGTTATTTCGTTTCAAGAAGTGTAATAAAGCCTATTCTTATATTGAAGGATGCAACTGGAAGAATTAAAGAAGGGGATTTACATTTTCAAATTCCAGTTACGTCTCATGATGAAATTGGTCAATTAAACCAAGCATTTGAAGAAATGAGGCAGAAACTAAAAGAATCAATTGAAGTGCAAGCACAATATGAAGAGAATCGAAAAGAACTTATTTCGAATATTTCCCATGATTTAAAAACACCCATTACATCTATTATTGGATATGTAGAAGGAATAAAAGATGGAGTTGCAAATACACCCGAGAAGATGAACAAATACTTAACAACAATTTATACAAAAGCAACACATATGGATACACTTATTGATGAACTCTTTTTATTTTCAAAATTAGATTTGAATCGTGTGCCATTTCAATTTGAAACGATAGAACTGTATACGTTTATGGAAGATTTAATAGAGGAAATGCGAATGGACTTGAGTAAGTATGGAATTAACTTGCACTTACAATCACTTAAAGCTTCGCAATTCTATGTAATAGCTGATCGTGAGAAAGTAAAACGAGTTATATCCAACTTAATTCATAATAGTGTGAAGTACATGGATAAACCGCAGAAAGAAATTACGGTTACATTATTAGATGAAGAGAATGCGGTAATTGTGAGAGTTACAGATAATGGATTGGGTATAGAATCTGATAAACTTCCATATATTTTTGAACGTTTTTATCGTGCAGAACAATCCCGTAATTCTAGTACAGGTGGAAGTGGACTTGGTTTAGCCATTGCAAAGCAAATTGTTGAAGAACACGGCGGAAAGATTTGGGCGGAAAGTAAATTAGGAGAAAGCACAAGTATTTTCTTCTCATTGAAAAAAGTACAGGAATGTGGTGAGTAGAGTGAAGAGGATTTTACTAATTGAAGATGAGGTAAGTATTGCAGAATTACAGCGAGATTATTTAGAGATTCATGATTTTCACGTGGATGTACAACATTCAGGTGAAACAGGATTGCAATGCGCTTTACAGGAACAATATGATCTAATTATTTTAGATATCATGCTTCCAAAAATGAATGGATTTGAAATTTGTAAACAAATACGTGCTGTGAAAGATATTCCTATTTTGCTTGTTTCAGCTAAAAAAGAAGACATCGATAAAATCCGTGGGCTTGGACTAGGGGCTGATGATTATATTACAAAGCCGTTCAGTCCAAGCGAATTAGTTGCAAGAGTAAAAGCACATATTGCCCGTTATGAAAGATTGTCTGGAAATATGATCAAGCAGAGAGATATGTTACACATACATGGGATTTCTATTGATCAACGAGCGAGAAAAGTATTCATAAACAATGAAGAAGTTGCTTTTACAACAAAAGAATTTGATTTACTTACATTTTTTGTGCTGAACCCGAATCAAGTGTTAAATAAGGAACAGTTATTTGAACGTATTTGGGGATTAGATTCAGCTGGAGATTTAGCTACAGTTGTTGTTCATGTGCGGAAGTTACGTGAAAAAATTGAAAGAGATCCTGCTAATCCGCAATATATTGAAACGGTGTGGGGAGCTGGATATCGCTTTAACGTATAGTGAACCTGTCAAAGTATTGACAGGTTTTTTATGTTTAAGGGAAGTAAGGTCAACAGAATTAAAAATATATTACCTTTATTTAATCTTTTTTTAAGAATTTATTTATTGGCAATTTATACTTGCCATCTACTATAGGTATCACAGGAACAAAGTGAACAGATAAGAAGATATGAGGAAACAGGTATCTGTTATATGTGCACGAGGTGGTTGAATATGAAATGAAAATAATTATTTGGAGGTTTGATGAGGATGAAAACAATAAAATTTTTAGTACCAGCTATGATTGGCTTTACAGTAATGGTAACAGGATGTGCGCAAGGGGAAACGAAAGCAGAAGCAAAACAGGAGACAAAACAAGAAGCGAAAAAAGAAAAGAAGAAGCAAGAAGCGCAGATTACAAAATTACAGCCATTAAACGCGATGACATTGCAACTGACATTTTCTAAACCTTTATCAAAAGAAGAGGTGAAATTAGAAAATTTAGAGGCAATTAAGAAAAATTTTGTTTTTGATAATGGTTTAGAAATTGTGAATGTACCACGATTAAAAACAGGTGCCACAAGTACATATATTGTACCTGTTACAGTTCAAAAACCCGGTACAGCATATAAGGTGAGTTATAAAGGTGGAAAAAAAGAGAAATTCGAGGCGAGTACTGAAAAAATTAATGTTCGCCAAGCGAAACAAGTGACAAATGATACGTTTGAAATTGAATCATTTTTAGAAGATGGCGTGACAGATTATGCAAACATTATTGAGGCATACAAAGCTGGAAGAGGAGATCAAGCGTTTCAATTAGATGAAGAAAATAAAGATAAAGAAGGAAAACAATATCAAATTATTTCTTCACTACGTGATCGAAAACTAACCATTACATCAAGTGCAGGAGAACAAATTGTAGTAGGGTATGTTCCGTTTACACAAGCCGCAGATGGCAGACAAGCACCTAAGTTTCGTCTACCTGCTGGCCAAACGTTACAACCAGGTGTGACGTATACAATAACATCGGATTGGGCGACGATTAAGAATCCGACTTTTACTGCGGAAACTATTGAGCCACTTGCGATTCAAAGCGCTGAAGCGATAGATAATAAGTCAATCCAAATTACATTAGGGAAAGATCCAAGTATGGAACTGTTTGCTGGCCGAAAAGTAGAATTACAAGGTGAAGATGGAAATCGAGTAGAAGCACAATATCGTTTTTCTTCTCGGAAAGGAGCAGTAGGAATCTTTGATTTACAAAATGGTGCAACGTTGCAGCCAGGTAAGAAATATACAGTTGTACCGATGAATGGCTGGGCAACTGCAAATCAGGTGGCGTTTGTAGCGAAATAAAGAAAAGTTTTAAACCAGCAGCAAGTGATTTAGTACTTGCTGCTTTCGTGCTGTAATGATTTATAGAAGGTTTTAATGATAGATGCAAAACGATTGCTTTCTTCTAAAAAAGGATAATGGTTACTATACTCAAATGGAATAAATATAGAATTTGGTATACTTTCGTGCATCTCTATTGAATATTGCAAGGGGCACTGAACATCGTGTTTCCCACAAATAATTAATGTGTTTACTATGATAGATGAAAGCTGATCTTTCAAATCAAAGTGTAGATATTCTTTAGCAAAAGCATTCATTCGACTTACTGCCATTATTTTATAAATAGGTTTTGAAAAATATATTTTGTAGTGTTCGGGTTCATATAAAGATAACTTTGTTCGCTTGGTTGATAATGCACTTCGCTCTTCTTGTGTAAGATGAGAGAGTTTCAGTTCTTCGATAATGTCTTGCATATATTGAAATTGTGGATGGTCTGGATGATAAATACAATCTGGTGTTTTTGTGTAGTTACTAGCAGCGGCACCGACAACAACTAAGGATTGCAAGGAGTCTGGGAAAGTAATAGCGTATAGCAGTCCAAGCATCCCTCCTGTAGAATGACCAGCGAAATGCCATGATGAAAATTGTAATGTTTCTTTTATAGCCTCTAAGTCTTTAATTGTCTCACTCATGCTTAATTCATTTTCCCTTGTAGCTTTCGTAGAACGACCAGCATCTCGCAAGTTGATAAGAAAAACACGGTGAGTAAGAGTAAAGCTCTCCGCAAAATAATCACCGGTTTCGTTAAATTGTGAGTAATGATGAGTAATACAAAGTGGTTCTCCGCTGCCTTTTATAAAGATTTCAAAAGTACCGCGTTTCGTATGTATGAGTTGTCCTTTCCACATAAGATATCACCTTTCATGAAAAAGAATAGGAGAAAACCTCCTATTCTTGTAAATTAATATAAAGCCTTTTTCGTATTATTCCGAATAATCTCGAGGCATTTTGCCACTGTTAATGCATTTTTTTCTTCAATTTCTGGTTTTCGAGGGATGGGGTTATACATGTTGTTAGGGTCTTCCCATGTAAGCGGAAGTCGGGTAGGTGCTTGTCCTTTCCAAGTTTCAATCCATTCTGGAGGGAGATAACCTGAGATGTTTTGGATGTTGTTCATTTCGAGCCAAATGAGTGCCCATGCTCTTGGAACGACGCGCCATATGTCGTAGCCGCCACCGCCAACCGCAATCCAGCGTCCATCGCAGTACTCATTGGCGATTTCATGAGCAAGCTTTGGAATTTCATGATAAATTTGCATTGTTGCACAAAGGTGAGTAAGGGGATCATAATAATGTGCATCGGCTCCGTTTTGCGTTAAAATGATATCTGGTTTAAAGTAAGCTGCGACTTCTTTTACAACAGTGCGATAAGAATGTAAAAAAGATTCGTCTTCTGTAAAGGCATCGAGTGGAACGTTAAAAGAATAACCGTAGCCCATGCCTTGGCCGCGTTCATTTACAGCACCGGTTCCAGGAAATAAATAGCGCCCGGTTTCATGTAGTGAAATGGTGCAGACGTTAGGGTCATCATAAAAGGACCATTGTACACCATCACCGTGATGGGCATCTGTATCAATGTATAAAACGCGCAAGCCATATTTTTTCTGCATATATTTTATAGCGATAGAGCTATCGTTATAAATACAAAAACCGGATGCTTTACCTCGGAATCCGTGGTGCAGTCCACCGCCTAAATTTAATGCATGCTTTACTTGACCTGAAAGTACGGCATCTACAGCTGTTAATGTCCCACCAACAAGTAAGGCACTTGCTTCATGCATATTGGGAAACATTGGTGTATCTTCTGTCCCAAGACCATATGAAATTGCGACTGATTGTTCTAATTTTCCTTCTCCAGCACGTTTTACCGCATTTATGTATTCCTCTGTATGAATGAAAGCAATCTCCTCATCTGTTGCCATTCGCGGTGGAATGACTTGAGAAGGATGAATAAGCCCGCTTTTTTCTAATAAATCGTAAGTGAGTGTAACGCGGAGCTGATTAAAGGGATGTTCAGGGCTAAAGGAATAGCCCCGAAAATCATCTGAATAAATGAAGGCGCTCGTCATGCTTGCATCCCCATTATATTTGGCCATAAAACATGGTAGCCTTTTTTCTCTAACGCTTCAATCACTCTTAGCGGATTCATTGTTTGGATGCGGAAAACGAGTACTTTCTCATTCTCATCTTTTGCTGGATAGACGAGAACGCTCACAATATTAATGTGTAATTCACTAAAAATCGCAACGACTTTTCCAAGAATACCAGGTTCATTTTTTACTTGAATTTCAATTTGTGAACTTGGTTGATGAGCACCTGTTAGCTTGACGAGTGTATGCAATACTGTGGATTCCGATATGATTCCAACAAGTTTACCACCCTTTGTAACAGGAAGACAGCCGATTTTATTTTCAAAAAATAGCGTTGCAATTTCCTCAACAAAATCGAGAGGATGGCATGTCATAACAGGTTGTTTCATAATTAATTGAATCGGTTGCTTAAGCATATCCTTTGAAACTTCTTCATCGAGAATTGAGGGACTTGCATCACGTACGTCGCGGTCGGAAATAATGCCGACTACGTTGTTGTTATGACCAACAATTGGAATGTGACGAATGCCCTTTGTACGTATTGTTCGGATTGCGGTTTCAATTGTGTCATCTGGTTGCAGTGTAATTACATCATGATTCATAATTTCTTCTACAATCATTCCATATGCCCCCTTTCTTAGTACATAAACCGATTTTGAAAGCGTAAGCGGTCAAATGCTTGGATGGAGTTTGTATCAACACGGTTGCCAATGCGGACCATTAAGCAGTTAGCAGGGTGAGAACAAATTTCTGGGTCATCCGTTGCCATCCATTGTAAGCCACCAGCATTCATCATTTTCTCCATCACTTTTCGGTATTCCCAAACATTTAAACCAGTTTGTTTTAAATCCCAGTGCCAATAATATTCAGTCGTTAATATAATATAATCTTCCATATGATCATCCATCATAGAAACTTCTAATAGATTTTTTCCAACAGAGCATCCGCGAAATGCTGGAACGACCTCAATTGCTCCAAGTTCAATTAAATCGTCCATTTTTCCTTCTGACCATCGTTCTAATGGATCCGGATATAGGTATGTAACATAGCCAACAATCGTTTGATCATGTCTAGCAATAATGAGACGAGCTTCTGGTAATTTAGAAATTTCGACAATTGCTTTATATTGTTGTTCGGCAGGACGGAATGCAACTAAATCTGGATGAAATTCATACATTTCAAGATTATGGGTGGACACAGGACCTTCGATAATTAAGGTTCCTTTTGCTGTTTTTAAGTTTCTTGCATTATATATTTTTTTATGA
Source organism: Bacillus sp. AFS023182 (assembly GCF_002560575.1). Classification (NCBI taxonomy): domain Bacteria; kingdom Bacillati; phylum Bacillota; class Bacilli; order Caryophanales; family Bacillaceae; genus Bacillus; species Bacillus sp. AFS023182. Next base: position 74,605 of record NZ_NTRO01000022.1, read on the forward strand.
ATCAATGTTTTGCTCACCACCTTGAGGGTTTGTGAATCTACTTTATATCGTATCTTACAGTATATGCGATGTGAATCGAATTTTGTCAGTAAAAATTTGTCTAAAAATCAACAAAAATACTGAAAATTTTAAATAATGTTATTATAATAGATAATAGAATACATAGGAGGGGGATGTAAAGTATGAAAGTAGAAACACTTCCTGTTATTAAAGGAAAAAATAATTTGCTTGATTATAAAGAAGCATATGCAAATTTCAACTGGGAAGAGGTTAATAAAAACTTTTCTTGGTTTGAAACAGGCCGAGTAAACATGGCATATGAGGCAATTGATAGACATGCGAAATCTGATCGAAAAAATAAAGTGGCCCTGTATTATCAAGACGGATCGCGTAAAGAGAAATATACGTTTAAAGAAATGAAGGAGTTCTCCAACAAAGCGGGAAATGTCCTGAAAAACTATGGTGATGTAGAAAAAGGCGATCGCGTCTTTATTTTTATGCCGCGTTCACCAGAATTATATTTTGCACTTCTCGGTGCAGTGAAATTAGGAGCGATTGTTGGCCCGTTATTTGAAGCATTTATGGAAGGGGCAGTACGAGATCGCTTAGAAGATAGCGAAGCAAAAGTGCTAATTACAACACCTGAATTGTTAGAGCGTGTTCCGCTTAATGATTTACCAGCGTTAAAAACAGTCTTTCTTGTTGGAGAGAATGTAGAAGAAGGCGGAAAACTTGTTGCGTTTAATCCATTATTTGAACAAGCTTCTAATAAATTGCAAATTGAATGGTTAGACCGCGAAGATGGATTAATTCTTCATTATACGTCCGGTTCTACAGGGAAGCCAAAGGGCGTTCTCCATGCGCAAAATGCGATGGTGCAGCATTATCAAACGGCAAAATGGGTGCTCGATTTAAAAGAAGACGATGTATACTGGTGCACAGCTGACCCAGGCTGGGTGACAGGAACTGCCTACGGCATTTTTGCACCGTGGTTAGTAGGTGGATCAAATGTCGTTTTAGGAGGTCGCTTTAGCCCAGCGGCATGGTACGAAGCGTTGCAAGATTACGGTGTAACAGTTTGGTACAGTGCACCAACAGCATTCCGCATGTTAATGGGAGCTGGCGACGGAGAAATTAAGAAGTACGATTTATCAGCACTACGTCACGTACTAAGTGTTGGTGAACCATTAAACCCAGAAGTAATTCGCTGGGGAATGAACGCATTCGGCCTTCGAATTCATGATACATGGTGGATGACAGAAACAGGAGGACAAGTAATCTGTAACTATCCTTGTATGGAAATTCGCCCTGGTTCAATGGGGAAACCAATTCCAGGTGTGAAGGCAGCAATTGTTGATAATGAAGGGAATGAAGTGCCGCCATATACAATGGGGAACTTAGCGATTGCTAAGGGATGGCCATCAATGATGCGCGCTGTTTGGAACAATCCGCAAAAATATGAGTCTTACTTTATGCCAGGAGATTGGTATGTATCGGGTGACTCTGCTTATATGGATGAAGATGGCTACTTCTGGTTCCAAGGACGTATTGATGATGTAATCATGACGTCTGGTGAGCGCGTTGGCCCATTTGAAGTAGAAAGTAAATTAATTGAACACTCTGCAGTAGCAGAAGCGGGTGTAATTGGTATTCCAGACCCAGTGCGCGGTGAAATTATTAAAGCATTTATCGCGCTACGCGCAGGATATGAAGCATCTGATGAATTAAAAGAAGAGATTCGTCAATTTGTGAAAAAAGGCTTAGCAGCTCATGCAGCGCCGAGACAAATTGAATTCCGCGATAAATTACCGAAAACGAGAAGTGGTAAAATTATGCGACGCGTGTTAAAAGCGTGGGAGTTAAACTTACCGACAGGTGATTTATCAACGATGGAAGATTAAGAAGGAAAGGTCTGAATGTATTATTTCGTTCAGACCTTTCTTTTTTTGTGTTATCATAAGGAAAATAACTTATATATACGTGTTTGGGGGAAGGGAATCATGAAACCGGAAAAAGAAAAGATGATCCAAGGTGAAATGTACGTACCAGCTGATCCAGTATTAGTACAAGACAGGGAACTGGCTCGTATATTAACAAGAAAATTAAATGAAACACCGGAAACAAAGTCTGAAGAACGTAGTTTGCTAGTAAAAGAATTGTTTGGATCCACAGGTGACAACATTCACATTGAATCTTCTTTCAAATGTGATTACGGCTATAACATTCATGTTGGTGAAAATTTTTACGCGAACTTTGATTGTGTCATTTTAGATGTATGTCCAGTTACTATTGGTGATAACTGTATGTTAGCTCCTGGTGTACATATTTATACGGCTACACATCCGCTTGATCCAATCGAGCGCATAAGCGGTGCTGAATTTGGTAAACCAGTTACAATAGGAAATAACGTATGGATTGGCGGACGAGCGATTATTAATCCTGGTGTCACAATTGGTGACAATGCCGTTATTGCTTCTGGTGCAGTTGTAACGAAGGATGTTCCTGAAAATGTTGTAGTTGGTGGGAATCCTGCGAAAATCATTAAAAAAATAAATTGAATTTTGAACCAGTTGTCTCCTTTGTTTGTATAAGTTTATGATTGTCTTTCATGTTTCACTATTAGCTGGTGTTCCAATTCTTTCTCTTATTACGATATTAATCGCGAGTTTGTAAAGGAATGGAAGACTAAGAAACTTCCACCTCTATTTGACACGCCTATACAAATAATGATATAAAGAAAAGTATATAAATAATTGAGCGTGGAAAGGGAGAAGTAGTGATCATTTCCCTGTTTTAGAGAGCTGATGGTCGGTGAAAATCAGCACATAGATGATCGCGAATTACGCCCCTAGAGCATCTTTTTTCGATTGAATCGTATTCAAAAGGGAAAAGACGGTGCTGAGCCGTTATGTGAATGAGGTGGTAGGCTTTTGCCTGCAACTAGGGTGGTAACGCGATAATCAAAATCGTCCCTTATTTGAGGGGCGATTTTTTTATGTTTTCAAATTTCGCGCTCGATTAATTTAAAGGAGAGTATGTAGGATATGGGTATTTTACAAGATCTTGAATTTCGCGGACTAATTAATCAGCAAACAGATGCTGAAGGTTTACAACAATTATTAGAAAAAGAAAGTGTAAAATTATACTGTGGCTTTGACCCAACAGCGGACAGCTTACACATCGGTCATATGCTACCAGTATTAATGTTACGTCGTTTCCAATTAGCTGGTCATCAACCAATCGCACTTGTTGGTGGCGGTACAGGAATGATCGGAGACCCAAGTGGTAAAAAAGCAGAACGTACATTAAATACGAAAGATACCGTTGCTTACTACACAGAAAGCATTAAAAATCAGCTTTCAAACTTCTTAGAGTTTGAAAATGTAGAAAACCCAGCAACAATGGCAAATAACTATGACTGGCTTGGGAATTTAGACGTAATTACATTCTTACGTGACATCGGTAAAAACTTCGGTTTAAACTACATGTTAGCAAAAGATACAGTTGCATCTCGTTTAGAAACAGGTATTTCATTTACTGAATTTAGTTATATGATTTTACAATCATACGACTTCTTAAATCTATATCAACAACAAGGTTGCCGTCTGCAAATTGGTGGTAGTGACCAATGGGGTAACATTACAGCGGGTCTTGAATTAATTCGTAAATCAGAAGAAGATGCGAAAGCATTCGGTTTAACAATTCCACTTGTTACAAAATCTGATGGTACGAAGTTTGGTAAAACAGAAGGCGGCGCGATTTGGTTAGACCCAGAAAAAACAACGCCTTACGAGTTCTACCAATTCTGGATTAACACAGATGATCGCGATGTTGTAAAATACTTGAAATACTTCACGTTCTTATCTCATGAAGAAATTCTTGAGCTAGAAAAACAAGTAGCTGAAGCACCAGAAAAACGTGCAGCGCAAAAAGCTTTAGGTTCTGAAATGACAAAACTTGTTCACGGTGCAGAAGCATTAGAACAAGCTATTAAAATTTCTGCAGCTTTATTTAGCGGTTCTGTAGCTGAATTAACTGCAAGCGAAATTGAGCAAGGTTTCAAAGATGTACCATCTGTAGAGCGTAGTGCAGAAGATACAGTATTAATCGATTTGCTTGTTGAAAGCAAAATTTCACCATCAAAGCGTCAAGCACGTGAAGATGTGACAAATGGTGCAATTTACGTAAACGGTGAGCGTACACAAGCATTGGATTATGTTGTAACAGAAAAAGACCGCATCGAAGGTAGATTTACAATTATCCGCCGCGGTAAAAAGAAATATTTCTTAATTCGTTACTAATAAAAAGCTTTGAGGAGATTTATCCTCAAAGCTTTTTTGTTTTAATCTCCTTTTCATGTTCATACGAAAATCACATGTAAGGAGTATCATAAGAGTATAAGTAAAAAGAAAGGAGTGGTAAAACAAAATGTCACTAGAAGCGCTCATCATCTTTTCTTTGCTAAATGTGGGGCAGCTTGCTGAGAATACAAAAGGTGATATACATACAAGTCCAAAGGATGCCTATGTGTATGTGGAGAAACAAGAAGAAAATAAATAATATTATTATATATATAAGGAAATTCAAAAAGGAGGATAAAGATAGNNCTATCTTTATCCTCCTTTTTAAACAGCACTATAAGAACGAAAAAAGCCGATCCAAAGATCGGCTTTTTGTCATTAACGAGAGTAGAACTCTACGATTAATGCTTCGTTGATTTCAGCAGCTAATTCAGCGCGCTCTGCATGGCGAGTGAAAGTAGCTTCTAATTTGTCAGCATCGAAAGTTAAGTACTCAGGTACGAAGTTGTTAACTTCGATTGCTTCTTTGATTACAGCTAGGCTGCGAGATTTTTCGCGAACGCTAATTGTTTGACCTGGTTTAACACGGAAAGATGGGATGTCTACGCGAGCGCCATCTACCATGATGTGACCGTGGTTTACTAATTGACGAGCAGCGCGACGAGTGCGAGCTAAGCCCATGCGGTAAACTAGGTTGTCAAGACGAGCTTCAAGAAGGATCATGAAGTTTTCACCGTGTTTACCTGACATTTTACCTGCTTGGTCAAATGTGCGACGGAATTGACGCTCAGTCATGCCGTACATGTGACGAAGTTTTTGTTTCTCTTGTAATTGTAAACCGTATTCAGAAAGTTTCTTACGTTGGTTAGGACCGTGAGGACCTGGTGCGTAAGGGCGTTTTTCTAATTCTTTACCTGTGCCGCTTAGAGAGATTCCAAGACGACGAGACAGTTTCCAAGCTGGACCTGTATAACGAGCCATAGTTGACTCCTCCTTTAGTGTTTTTATTTTCGTAAAATAAAAACAGGCGTAATTGATATTTACGGGTATTTTGTTTTCATGTACCTTCGCTCCAGCAGCTGGGAGTTACGAGATACACCTCACAACAGAGGAACAAAATACAAACGATAAACTCATATTACAAGGCTGCCTTTTTATTTTACACAAACGCTATTATATCTTTTTGCTGGAATTTCGTCAAGCGAGTTCTTTTTTGTTTTATTCATGGAAATTGTGGAAATTGCAAGAAGGAATTCGAAGCCGTATGAAAGAAAGGATAGCAACATAGAGAAAACGCTTACATAAAATAGAGCATAAGGGGGATTTTTGTATGAAAAAGAAACATATAGAAACAGCGCTTATTCATCACGGGTATGATTCCAAGCTGCATAAAGGGAGTTTAACGCCACCACTATTTCAAACTTCAACGTATACATTTGAAACAGCGCAGCAAGGAGAAGCGAGTTTCGCTGGGCAGGATCCATCTTATATTTATTCGAGACTTGGAAATCCGACTGTGGAATTGTTCGAGGATCGCATGGCTGTTTTAGAAGGGGGAGAATCGGCGCTAGCGTTCGGTTCTGGAATGGCAGCGATTTCGGCGACACTTCTTGCGTTTTTACGTGCTGGAGATCATATCATTTGCTCGAATGGATTATATGGGTGTACGTACGGGTTTTTAGAAGTACTAGAAGAGAAATTTATGATTACCCATTCACTATGTGATATGGAAACAGAAGAAGAGATTGAGTCAAGCATACGTCCGAATACGAAAATAATATTTGTTGAAACACCAATTAATCCAACAATGAGACTGATCGATTTAGAGAAGGTTATTAAAGTGGCAAAACAAAATGAATTGCTTGTCATTGTCGATAATACATTTTGCTCACCTTATTTACAAACACCTCTTACACTTGGCTGTGATGTTGTTCTTCATAGTGCTACAAAATATATTGGTGGCCATGGGGATGTTGTTGCAGGTGTGACGGTTTGTAAAACAAGGGAACTAGCTGAACAAATTCGCCCGATTCGAAAAGATATTGGGGGGATTATGGCACCTTTTGATGCGTGGCTCTTGCTACGTGGGTTAAAGACGCTAGCTGTACGAATGGATCGACACTGTGAGAATGCAGAAAAAGTAGTAGAGTTTTTGCGGAATCACGAAAGTGTTGCATCAGTTTGGTATCCAGAAGGAGAACTAGCATCTCACCAAATGAAACGCGGGGGCGGTGTGATTTCATTTACGATTAAAGGTGGAAAAGAAGAAGCACAGGCGTTCATGAATGAGTTGCAATTCATTACAATTGCAGTGAGTCTCGGTGACACAGAGACGTTAGTGCAACATCCAGCAACGATGACGCACGCTGTTATTCCAGCGGCAGTACGACATGAAATGGGGATTTTTGATAATTTAATACGCTTGTCTGTCGGATTAGAATCATGGGAGGATATTGTTTCTGATTTAGCGTACGCGTTACAGAAGCTATCGAATACATTTTCTCATGTGAATGGAGAATGAAAAATGAGCCATCGATTTACGGAATCGATGGCTCTTCTCTTTTACATATGTTTTAGGAGCGTTTCCACAAATTTCTCTAAATAGTGTTGATCTACTTCATCGAAACGGTTTTTTTCGGGACTATCAATATCTAGTACGCCGATGACGTTGCCTTCTTGTATAATCGGTACAACAATTTCGGAATTAGAGGCGCTATCACATGCGATATGCCCTGGGAATTGATGAACATCTGCAACAAGCTGTGTTGTTTTTGTTTCAGCTGCTACGCCGCAAACACCGCGCCCAAATGGGATGCGAACGCATGCTGGCATTCCTTGAAATGGTCCAAGTACAAGCCCTGTTCCTTCTGTTACATAAAAGCCAACCCAGTTAATACGCTCTAAGAATTGATTTAAAAGAGCTGAAGCATTTGCTAAGTTAGCAACTACATTTGATTCACCAGTTAACAATGCATCAAGTTGCTTAATTACCGTTTCGTATTGCTCTTCACGTGAGCCTGTATAACTTTCTTTTGTAAACATGGAAACGTCACCCTTTCTATCGAGAAATGTAAAATCATAGCAAAATACGCTGTATTTCATATGACTTTGTCGATAGAAAATTAAAGGAATTTGTCTTAAAAGTCAAGAAATTTAAACTATGGCTGTTCAGAGTGAGAGGAAGTGAGCACGTGAAGCAGACGAAACAAAAAGTAATTGATGCGGCAATTTCGTTGTTTTACACGAAAGGGTATGATGGGACATCGGTGCGCGATATTGCAAAGCGGGCGAATGTGAATGTGGCTAATATTTCATATTATTTTGCTGGAAAGAAAGGTTTATTAGAACAGCTTATAACGGATTTTTTAGAAGGATATATCGGAGTAATTGAGAGGGCTTTTGAACAAAGAGAGTACTTACCAGCTAAAGAAGTGTTGAATCAAATTGTACGAGGCATTTTGCGCTATCAGTTTGAACATCGGGAACTTACTCGATTCTTTTACCGTGAGCTTTCACTTGATACAACGTTAATCCGGGAAGTGATGACTGTTTATTTTTCTAAAGAAAGATATTATATAGAGCAAATCATTAAGCAGGGACAAATGCAGCAGGAGTTTCAGAAAGTGTCTTTTACAATGTTTATGACGCAATTAAAGGGTATGATAAACATGCCATATTTATATCCGCAATATATAACAGAAGTCTTGCATTCGTTTCCGTCAGAAACATTCTTTTTGGAAATGTATACGAAAGAAGTAGAGCAATGGATGGAACAAACATTATGTAGACTACATATGTATTATCCTCTGCCGCGAGCAGTTCATATGTAGAATACCCCCGCCATATTGTAGGTGGGGGTATTTTGTGGCGTGTGTTTCAAGGCTTAATTTCCTCTTGTATACGTTCTTGTTTTCGTTGCCATAAGTTGTTGCATAGTAAAGCGATAATTGTAATTATCGCTCCAATTATTTCAATTCTTTCAATTTGATAGCCCCGAAAAATGGAACCTATAAGTGCGAGCACAGGGACTAAGTTCATAAATAAGATGCCGTTAATAGATGAAATAAGGCGATTTCCCATGTTCCAGCAAAAGACGGCGACAACACCAGCGATAATGGACATATACAATAGTTCAAATCGAACTGTAGCGATTGTATAAAATGTAGGTATGGAAATGAATTTCATATATGTTAGTACAATGACAGTACAAACTAACGAAATGGATCCAAATAAACATGTGAGTGTTGTATAGCGAAGTGGCGACCAAGTTGGAAAATGAGAACCGCCGTTTGTGTAAATAACCCAACAAATAACGCCAGAGAGCATAAGTATATTTGTTGAAACATGTCCTGCTGCTCCAAATAACATATGAATATTACCTTTGGAAATAACAAGTAGCACACCTATCAGTGCACAAAACATACAAAGGAATGTATAGTTTTGTGGTTTTTTCTTCTTTAAGACCCATTGTAATAATAAAGCGAGTATTGGCATAAGAGACTGAATCATGGCTGCGTGAATAGCCCCAGAAGGTCCTGCCAATTGCTGTCCGTAGAAAACAAGAAATCCGTATCCAGCAAAACCGACTGTACCATAGAATAATAAATAGAAAGCTTGTTTTTCTAAGTGAAAGGCGCTTTTTCCTTCAATTATGAAGAGAAGAATAATAAAAATGATAGCTGCTGATCCGTAACGAAAAGTAGTGAAAAAGAATGGATCAATAAATTGCAGAGCGCTGGCCATAACTGGAAACATAAATCCCCAAGCTGTTACAGCGAGTAAGCATAAAAGAGAGCCAAATAGTATTTGTTTTTTATTCAAGAGTATCTTTCTCCTTCTTATTTCGATATAGTGAGTTCATAAAAATAAGCATGAGATGAGTATAGCGCTCACTTTCTATGGACAGGAAATATTGATTTGTTATAGCGGTTATAACTTTTGGTTAGAGGTGTATATCAGATGGATTTTGAAGCAGTGCAATCGTTTATTGAAGTGAAACATACGAGAAGTTTATCGAAAGCGAGTAAACGTCTGCATATTTCACAGCCAGCCCTTAGTAAACAAATTCAAAGATTAGAGGCGGATTTAGAAGTTAAATTATTAAAACGTTCTACACAAGGAGTGGAGTTAACAGATGCTGGAGAGCTATTTATAAAACGTATTGAGCCAATTATAGAACAAATAAATGAAGTGAAGGGAGAGCTGAAAGAGTATCAAGAAAAGAAAAAGATTTCAATTGGAGTATTGCCAAGTTTAGCTGCTCATTACATATCAAAATGTAAGAGTATATTAGAAACATACGAAGTAGAGTGGCAAATTGAACATACGAAAGTGTTAATGGAGTTATTCCGTGAGAGAAAGATTGATGCAATGTTAATTGATTCGGAAGTGGAGGGAGCCAAGTTTGCAAAAGAAGTAAAAAGAGAAAGTATTGTTTGCGTGGTTTCAAATGAACATGCGTATAAAGACGAACATACGATTCAAATAAAGAATTTACAGCATGAAAAACTTATTATTTATCCGGAAATTTGTGATATCAGAAAAATGATTATGACAACATTCAAAGGAATGGGTGTTAAACCTACTATTGCTGTAGAAACATCATACGCAGAGCCGATGCTTGCGATGGTTCGGGCTGGCCTTGGTATTACGTTATTACCAGAAATTGCAGTGAAGCAAGCTATGCAAGCTGGGATTCGTGTTATGCATGTGGAACCAACGTTAACGAGAGTAATTTATTTTATATCACATAGGGAAGAGATGTCCTTATTAAAGGCGTTACAGTAAATATTTGAAAAAGAGATACAGAAATTTTTAGGAAGTAATATTACAAACGGATCAAAAGAAACATGAAATTTTAAAAAAAACTAGGTCAAAAACACGTCATTACATGATATGATTAGTACATTGTTAGTTGTTAAATATAGGGGATTCCCCTTTTTGTACATAATGCCTTCCATTTCATAAACGGAACGGACAAAAAAAGAGATATAATAGGAGGCTAATTTACATGGATTCTATCCTGACGATCGTTATCATCGTAGTAAGCTCTATTCTAGTGCTGCTCATGATAGAGCTCGTGATAAGAAATCGTTTATATAAAGATATTGAAGCACTTGAGCAGTGGAAACAAGAAATAAAAGATAAACCTGTTGCAGATGAGTTGAAACGGGTTAAGGATTTAAATATGACTGGCCAAACAGAAGAACTGTTTGGGAAATGGCGTGAAGAATGGGATGAAATTGTTACAAACCTTCTACCAAAAGCTGATAAAACATTAGAAAGCGCCCAAAAGTCAGCCTCACAATTTTCCTTCCGAAAAGCAAAGCGTTTGATGAGTGAATCCATTCGTGATTTAGATGAAGCGGATAACCGCATTACGGAGATTTTAAATGAGTTGCAACAATTGTTAGAGAGCTATGAGAAAAATAGTTCGGAGATTGAAGAGTTACGTGATACATATCGTAGTATGAAAAAAAGTGTACTTGCTCATCGTCATATGTTTGGAAAATCTGAACAGAAAATTGAAGAGTTACTTGATATAGAACTGGCGAAATTTCAAGAATTTGATGAGACAACAGAAAACGGTGATTATTTAAAGGCGCGTGACATTGTAAAAAGTTTGGAAGATGGATTAGCGAGCTTAGAAGTTATCATTCATGAAGTTCCTGATCTATTAGTCGAGTGTCAAGCGACATTACCAGTACAATTAGATGATTTATTACAAGGTCATGATGATATGAAGCGTCAAGGATATGTATTAAATCATTTAGAAATCCCTAAAGAATTACGAGATATGAACAAACAACTACAAACATGTCTGATTGATTTGGAAGAACTTCATATAACAGAAGCTAATGAGAAAATAGAGGGATTAAAAAAGCGTCTGGATACGTTGTATGATCAATTAGAACAAGAAGTGCATGCGAAGCATTATGTAGAGAAAAAATCAGTTACAGTTTATGAAGATTTAGAGGAAATTCATGAAAAAGCAATTGAAACAAAATCCGAAACGCAATTTGTGAAACAAAGCTATCAGTTGCAAGATAAAGATATTGAGTCACAAAAATTGATTGAAAAACAAATGCATATTTTAATGAAGCGCTTTGAGGTATTGCAATTACGTATTGCTGAGCAAGATATTGCTTTCTCTGTCATTCGTGAAGAACTGGAAGAGATTTATGAGCAATGTGAAACATTAAAGGTCCTTCATGTAGAATATAAAGAGATGTTGCAAACGATGCGTAAAGAAGAATTTGAGGCGCGTGAAAAGTTACAAGAAATGCGTCATATGATTGTAGAAGCAAAACGCTTTATGCAAAAGTCTAACTTACCAGGTCTTCCAGAAAGCATTATGGAAGATTTACAAAGAGGGCAAGAGGCAATGCAAGGTGTTTATGGACAGTTAGAATTAAAGCCGCTGAATATGCAGGTTGTAAATAGCATGTTAGAAGAAGCATATGCAATCGTAAATGGTGTATATGAAAAAACGCAGGAGTTAATTGGACAGGCGTATTTAGTAGAAAAGCTAATCCAGTATGGTAATCGTTATCGTAGTCATGATACGGATTTATCCCAAAGCTTAGAGAATGCAGAGAGATTGTTCCGTGAATATGAATATGATGCTGCATTAGAACAAGCAGCTTCTGTTTTAGAACAACTTGAACCTGGTGTTGTTCAAAAGATTGCTGAATTTGTAGACAGCGAACAAACCCCTTGATGAAAAAGGGGTTTGTTTTTTTGTGCTGGATTTGTGTAAATTCTAGAGTGATATTGCTATAATGAATAGCGGAATACAGCAGTGTTTTTCGTTTCAAAATATAAAATTATGCTTGTATATTAAAAAATGAAACCTTTGAGTATGTTTAGCGTAATTACACGTGTTTGTGATATGATTATATGATGTGACAGCGCTGAAAGGAGAAGAACGATGATCTATTTTGATAATAGTGCGACAACGAAACCATATCCAGAAGTCCTTCAATCGTATGTAACGGTTGCAGGAAAATACTTTGGGAATCCTTCTTCTATTCATTCGCTCGGGGGAGAAGCAGAGCGTTTATTAACACAATCAAGAACGATTGCAGCGCAGCTTCTTCATGTTAAACCTTCCGAAATTATTTTTACATCGGGTGGAACGGAAGGAAATAACCTTGCGATTAAAGGAATAGCGATGAGGAATCGCTCTCGTGGTAAACATATTATTACAACAAATATTGAACACGCGTCTGTGTTTGAAGCATATAAACAATTAGAAGGGCTCGGTTTTGATGTAACATACTTACCTGTAAATGAACATGGTATTGTATCAGTAGAAAATGTAAAACGAGCGCTTCGTGAGGATACAATTCTTGTTTCAATGATTCATGTTAATAATGAAACAGGAGCGATTCAGCCTATTTCTGAAGTTGGTAAATTGCTAGCGAACTATCCGAAAATAAGATTCCATGTAGATCACGTGCAAGGGATCGGAAAAGTACCACTTGATCTATATGCTTCGTATATTGATCTTTGTTCGATATCGGGACATAAATTTCATAGCGTAAAGGGAACTGGACTTTTATATGTACGCGATGGAGTAAGATTAGATCCGATTTTATCAGGTGGTCAGCAGGAGTTCCGTTATCGTTCTGGTACAGAGAATTTACCTGGTATTGTGGCAATGGTAAAAGCATTGCGTATGACAATGGAACATATGAAAGAAAAAAGTGACCGTTTACAGAAGTTACAAGCAGAGCTTGTCCGTTTCTTCGAGGGCATGGAAGATGTAACGATTAATACATCCCTTCAATATGCAGCACCGCATATTTTAAATGTATCATTCGTTGGTTTAAAACCAGAAGTAGTGGTTCATGCTCTAGAAGAACGAGACGTATATGTATCAACAAAATCAGCTTGTTCTTCAAAAGTAAATGAAGTAAGCCGCGTGTTAGAGTCAATGGGCGTGCCGCGTGCAGCAGCAGCAAGTGCAATTCGCATTAGTTTAGCATCTGAAAATACGATGGAAGAAGTAATGCAATTCGAAGAAATTATAAAAGAAACATTACCAAAATTATACGAAGTGATGAGGTAAAGAAACATGATGAAATATGAATATATTTTAGTGCGTTACGGTGAAATGACGACAAAAGGAAAAAACCGTTCTAAGTTTGTAAACACGTTAAAAGAGAACGTGAAATTTAAATTGAAGAAATTCCCAAATATCAAAATCGATGCAACACATGATCGCATGTACATTCAATTAAATGGTGAAGATCATGAGGCGATTGCAGAAAGATTACAAGACGTATTTGGTATTCATAAGTTTAATTTAGCGATGAAAGTACCATCAGAACTAGAAGAGATTAAAAAAGGTGCGCTAGCGGCTTTCTTACAAGTAAAAGGCGATGTGAAAACATTTAAAATTACAGTGCACCGTTCTTATAAACATTTCCCAATGCGAACGATGGAATTACTTCCTGAGATTGGCGGGTATATTTTAGATAATACAGAAGACATCACAGTGGACGTTCACAATCCAGATGTAAATGTTCGCGTAGAAATTCGCAGTGGTTATAGCTACATTATGTGTGATGAGCGCATGGGCGCAGGTGGATTACCAGTTGGTGTTGGAGGAAAAGTTATGGTGCTTCTTTCTGGCGGAATCGATAGTCCAGTAGCTGCGTTCTTAACAATGAAGCGCGGTGTATCAGTGGAGGCTGTTCACTTCCATAGTCCACCTTTTACAAGTGAGCGTGCGAAGCAAAAAGTAATTGATTTAGCCCAAGAGTTAACGAAATACTGCAAACGTTTGACGCTTCACCTTGTTCCGTTTACGGAAGTGCAAAAAACAATTAATAAAGAAATTCCATCTAGTTATTCTATGACAGTAATGCGCCGTATGATGATGCGTATTACAGAGCGCATTGCAGAAGAGCGTAATGCACTTGCAATTACAACGGGTGAAAGTCTTGGACAAGTAGCGAGCCAAACGTTAGATAGTATGCATACAATTAATGAAGTGACAAACTATCCAGTAATTCGTCCGCTTATTACGATGGACAAACTAGAAATTATTAAAATTGCAAATCAAATTGGAACATATGATATTTCGATTCGTCCGTATGAAGACTGCTGTACAGTATTCACACCAGCGAGCCCAGCGACAAAACCGAAGCGTGAAAAGGCAAATCGCTTTGAATCAAAATATGACTTTACACCACTTATTGAAGCTGCTGTTGCTAATACAGAAAAAATAGTATTACAAACAGTAGAAGTGGCTGAAGAAGAACAATTTGAAGATCTTTTCTAAAAGTGCTTGTTCAAAAGGAGGATAAAGAGAGCTGAGCAGTTCGAGACGCGGAGGTCAGGAGGATGCGGCGTGTAGAGTGAACTACATGAGTACTGGACTGGCGACGAAGGGGAAGAAATACGGCAGTTATCTTTACCGGACTTTTTGAATATCTTTTGAAACCATAAATTACCATATCTGAAAATGTATGAAGTCCTATGGTTTATCACACTCTATACTCACAAGGAGGTGATACCATATGGCACGAAGCACAAATAAATTAGCGGTTCCTGGTGCTGAATCAGCATTAGACCAAATGAAATACGAAATCGCTCAAGAGTTCGGTGTTCAACTTGGAGCTGATTCAACATCTCGCGCTAACGGATCTGTTGGTGGCGAAATTACAAAACGTCTAGTTTCACTAGCTGAGCAACAATTAGGCGGTTTCCACAAATAATCCCATATATGATGGCTTAGAAGGAGCGGATTTTCCCGCTCCTTCTTTTTTGTCGAAATACCATTAAAAAATTTGTCAAAAGAAGAGGGTTCAAAATTTACTGAAAATTCTTTATTATATAAGGGAGACATAGAGATTAAGGAGGATGATTGTTATGAAGAGAGAGGAATTATTAGCGCCGCCGTCTTACAATTTAGTTGCGGAGATAGAAAAATATACAAATGAAAAAGAGAAACTTGCTTTAATTTGGCAGGATGACAAAGGGAATAGACGAGAGGTTACATACTTTGAATTAATAAAAGGTGCGAATAAAATTGGAAACGCTTTTATAAAGAGTGGCTTACAAAAAGGGGACAAGCTTCTCATTATGATGCCACGGCTAATTGAAGCGTATATGACATACATTGCCGCAATTAAAGCCGGATTTGTAGTTATTCCAAGTTCAGAAATGCTTCGCAAAAAAGATATTGAATATCGCATTCAGCACGGAGAAGTAAAGGCAATTGTCAGTTATGGGCCGTATATCGAACAATTTGACGGTGTAGAGATGGTGGAGTCTCTTCAAAAGTTTGCGCTGAGCGAGCAGTCAGTAGATGGCTGGATCAATTTAAAAGACGTATTAGAAATAGAAAGTGACGAATTAGAGATGGCTAAGACAGACCGAGAAGATATGGTCTTTTTATCTTACACATCAGGAACAACAGGAAATCCAAAGGGCGTCGTTCATACACATGCTTGGGGCTACGCGCATTTACGTACAAGCGCTCCAAATTGGCTCGGAATAGAAGAGAATGATGTTGTATGGGCAACGGCTAGTCCAGGTTGGCAAAAGTGGATTTGGAGCCCGTTTTTAGCAACGCTCGGTTCTGGAGCAACAGGATTTGTATATCACGGTAAATTTGAACCGAAGACATATCTACAGTTATTAGATGATAATAAAGTGAACGTGCTTTGTTGTACGCCGACAGAGTATCGCTTAATGGCAAAAGTAGAGAACCTGCAGCAATATAATCTATCAGCGTTACATAGTGCTGTATCGGCAGGAGAGCCGCTGAACCGAGAGGTAATAGAAACATTCCAAAATCATTTTCATGTTACCGTCAGGGATGGCTATGGCCAAACAGAAAATACATTACTTGTTGGCGTTATGAAAGGAATGGAGATTAAGCCAGGGTCGATGGGGAAACCGACGCCAGGTAATCATGTAGATATTGTAGATGAAGAAGGAAAACCTGTATCCATTGGAGAAGTAGGAGATATTGCTGTTCATATTGAAACGCCAGCACTTTTTAAGCAATATTATAAAGATGATGAGCGGACAGCGATGCAATTCCGTGGTGATTATTATATTACAGGTGATAAAGCGAAAAAAGACGAAGAAGGTTATTTTTGGTTTGAGGGACGCGGTGATGATATTATCATTAGCTCTGGTTATACAATTGGGCCATTTGAAGTCGAAGATGCACTTGTGAAACACCCGTATGTAAGAGAGTGTGCTGTTGTGGCAAGTCCGGATGAAATCCGCGGAAGTGTCGTAAAGGCATTTATCGTTTTAAGAGAAAATGTACAAGAAAAAGAAGATACACTGATTCCTTTACTTCAAGAACATGTTAAAGAATTAACTGCACCATATAAATACCCTCGCAAAATTGAATTTGTAGACGAACTACCAAAAACAATTTCCGGAAAAATTAGACGCGTCGAACTTAGAAAACAAGAAATGGGATTAGGGCTAAAGTAAGAAAAAATGGATTTAGATTGTTGCAAGTGCATGTAAAGTTATGATATCATTTGATAGAACGTATGTTCTTGTTTGGGTTTAAAATGACTACTGAAAAATTGAAAAAAGAGGTGTTTTTTATGATTTTAGGTATTAATCCGTATTTAGTTTTGGATGGTAATGGACAAGAAGCAGTGAAGTTTTATGAACATGCATTGGATGCAAAAGTTGAAGTCATTCAAACTTTTGGAGAAATGCCTGAAACTCCAGGATTTACTGTTCCAGATGAGGTGAAGGAACGCGTTTTACATGCGCATTTAAAAGTAGGTAATACAGACCTTATGATTTCAGATACATTCCCAGGTAAACCACACGAAATTGGATCGCAAGTAACGATAGCGATTAGATTAAGCGATGCAGAAAAGGCAAAAGAAGTATTTGGAAAATTACAAGATGGCGGTCAAGTAATTATGCCAATTCAAGAAACTTTCTGGAGCCCGGCGTATGGACAAGTAAAAGATAAATTTAACGTAGAATGGCAAGTAACAACAATCCCGGCTAATTAAAATTCATTTTTGGAAAAGCACCATGTTTGTAAAGTGGTGCTTTTTTTCTACACTTAAATTTCGTAGACTAAAAGAAAAAGGGGGGAGAAGATGGGGGAGATTTGGTTCGGTGGACATATTTATACAATGAGTGAAGAGAACGAAATGGTTGAAGCTGTGTATGTAGAAGATGGGATGATTATAGATACGGGGAATAAAAAAGAGTTAGAAAGTCGTTATGAGCCTGAGCGGGTGCATAATCTAGAAGGAAGAACGATGATTCCGGGCCTTGTGGATAGTCATATGCACCTTATTGGGCATGGAGAAAGGTTACTTCGATTAGATTTATCTGCATGCACGTCGTATCAGGAAATGCTTTTGCTCGTTAGAGAGCGGGTTAACGAAGTGGCAGAGGATATTTGGGTTATTGGTGAGGGCTGGAACGAAAATAATTTCACAGATACTAAAAACGTCCATGTCCGTGATTTAGATGCGATTTCGAAAGAACATCCTATCTTATTAAAACGTGTTTGTCGACATGTTACATGGGTGAACTCTTACATACTTGACAAAGCAAATATAACGGTTGAGACGAAGGACCCAAAAGGCGGGAAAATTGGCCGGGATTCATCAAATGAATTAACAGGTCTTTTATATGAACAAGGCCAAGAATTAATTAAGCATCTTCAGCCTGAAATAGATGAAACATATTTACGAAGAGCACTAGAAACAGCTATTCGAGATTGTTGGAAGTACGGATTAGTGGGTGGACATACAGAGGATTTAAATTATTACGGCAGTTTTCGAAAAACGTACAATGCGTTTCCATACGTTATAAAAGAAACGCCTTTTAAAGCACATTTACTCGTTCATCATGAAGTGGCGGAAGAACGAAAAGAATATGAAAATGAGCATTATATTGAATTTGGGGCCATGAAGATTTTTTCTGATGGTTCTTTTGGCGGAAGAACGGCTTTATTAAGTGAACCGTATGAAGATGAGAAGGAAACAAATGGAGTAGCTATTTTTTCTCGTGAAGAGCTCGCGGAATTAGTGAAGAAAGCACGTAATCTACGGATGCCAGTTGCGATTCATACAATCGGTGATTTATCCCTTGAATATGTAATTGATGCACTGGAGTTATATCCTCCCGGAGAGGGGCTGCGTGATCGTATTATTCATTGTCAACTTGCTCGTGAAGATTTAATTGAACGTATGAAGAACTTACAAGCAATCATTGATATTCAGCCTGTATTCGTCTCGTCTGATTTCCCATCTGTTATTGAAAAATTAGGAGAGCATCGTCTTCGTTATGCGTATGCTTGGAAAACATTGCTCCGTGCAGGTTTGCATTGCGGCGGTGGATCAGATGCCCCAATCGAGCAAGTAAATCCGTTTTTAGGGATGTATAGTGCCGTAACGCGCCGAAGTTTTATGGATGGAACATGTTATATACCAGAAGAGCGTCTATCGGTATTTGAAGCTGTTTCACTCTTTACGACCGGAAGTGCATATACGATTGGAAAAGAAAACGAGCGTGGTAAAATCGCCCAAGGGTATGAAGCGGATTTCACCATAATGGATCGTAATGTATTTGAAATTAAAGTAGAAGATATAAAAAATATACAAGTTACGGCAACTGTAATAGATGGTCAGATTGTGTATCAAAAATAATAGCGACCGTTCGAAAATATGTGACGCAAAAATGAGTGCTAGGGAATCTCCTAGCACTCATTTTTCATCTTATAAAAACGTTCTCTGTACTTTTTCCCAGAACGAATTATTTTTTAGTTTTACTGTTTTAATTTGTTTATCACTTAAACGAACAACTGCTTTCTCGACTTGTTTAATGCTAAGCGCTTCATTATCCATTCCGATAACAGGGTAATCATTACCGTCTGGAGCAAGCTTTAACGTTAATGTACGTTCATGATTTAAGATGAACGGTGATCCAAGTGTACGGTATGTGTTGTTATTTAAAGAAGCAAGTTCGCTTATTTGGAAGCATGGAATCAATGGATCAACAACTGCGCCGTGCAATGATTTATTATAAGCTGTACTTCCTGTCGGTGTAGAGATGACTAAACCGTCTCCTCTAAATGTTTCGAAATATAAATCATCAACATGTACATCAACTACAAATG
The DNA here is from genome assembly GCF_002560575.1 of Bacillus sp. AFS023182. Lineage (NCBI taxonomy): Bacteria > Bacillati > Bacillota > Bacilli > Caryophanales > Bacillaceae > Bacillus > Bacillus sp. AFS023182. Next base: position 94,042 of record NZ_NTRO01000022.1, read on the forward strand.
TTTTAATGATGCTAGAGCGTAAAGAAAACTCGTTTAAACAATGGAAAGATGTGTCATGATCAACATCTATTTGAATTGTTGGATATTTTCGCACTTCAATTTCATTTTGTGTAATTTCTTGAAGGGCTGTATCGACATGGTCAATATGGAAATCACAGTAGAAAGAAATTTCATCTTTCGTAGAAACCCCTGCATATAAGCAATCTTCTCTAAAACCTGTTTTACGAACGGCTTGTAAGAAGGTGCCGTCATCTCCAACACTGACGATAGCGTTTGCATTTTTTGGATGATCTAATATGGTAAATCCATTTTCCTCTAAAATACGACATATTGGCTTCATTTTTTCGACAAGCGTTGCTTTGTCATCACCATAAAAGAAAAATAAATTGCGGCGATCTGTCATTGTGTATCCCTCCATTGCAGTCAAATTTAACGTGGTGCTCCATTAGAAAAATTCTGATGGTATGCTCAAATAATATATTTCGATATAAAATGTCAAAATCCCTCTTTGTTTTTAGAAAAATTTTTATATTCAATTTTATAACTACTTGTTTAATCCTGTTTGAACCTGTCGATAATGGATGTGGAGTGAAAGGATGATACAAATGAAGTGGTTTGTGATTGGAATTGGAATTCTTCTCTTGCTCGTTTTACTTATACTATTGTCGAAACTATCGCTTAAAGTGACGTTTTTATATTCAGAAATGGAGAAACAATGTTTATTTCAAGTGAAAATATGGATGATTCGATATACATTTGATGTGCTGGAAAGAATTGAAAAACAACAAAAAAAGACCGAACAAAAAATTGAAAAGGCAGAGAAAGATGGCGGTATAGAAAATAAAATTATGGCGCAACTTGATAGTGTCGGGGAACTGATAAAAAAGCTTCAAGAAATCCATACTATCATTAAAGGTTTTCTTAAAAAAGTGAAAATCAATAAGTGGAGATGGCATTCGCAAATTGGAACTGGGGATGCAGCTAGTACTGGAATTGTTACTGGATATGCATGGGGAATAAAAGGAATGACTGCGGGGGCCTTGGGACAATATACACATGTTATCGATGTACCGGAGTTTGAGATTACACCTGTGTTTCAAGGGAAGGGATTTGCATCGAAAGGTGAATTAACAGCATCCTTTCATATATATCGTGCCCTAGTAGCAGGGGTGAAGTTACTCTTGTTTATGAGAAAACAAAGATCTGGTATAACAGAAAAATCTGTACAAGCATAGGGGGATAAAATGGATCATCCAATTCAAGGTTTAATGACAACTGCAATGCAGCATTTAAAACAAATGACGGATGTAAATACAATTATCGGCGATCCAATTAAAGCGGCTGATGGGAGCGTCATTTTAACGGTTTCTAAAGTGAGCTTTGGGTTTGCTGCTGGCGGGAGCGAGTTTGGAAAAGTAGAAAGCTCCGGTCGTCATCCATTTGGAGGAGGGAGTGGTGGTGGTGTCTCCATTAACCCAGTCGCTTTTCTCGTTATAAATGGACAAGGCGTAAAAGTATTACACTTAGATCAACAGACACATGTGATTGATAAAATCCTTGAGTTAGCACCGCAAGCTGTTGATAAAGTGAAGGAAATGATGGAGAAGCGAAAAGGCGACGAACCAGAATTTGAAATATAGAGGATGAATTTCTGAGAAGAAGGGCTAAATAAAGGCCCTTCTTTTTTGTGCTGAATTATGAAAGTGGCATCTTTTTTGAAAAAATATATAAGTTGAGTTAGTTTCATTTGTATTTTAGAATCATTATGACTATTATTAACACTATACATACTTTGTTTTATTAAAAGGAGGATTTTCAAGTGACAAACGTAACTTTTAAAGGTAACCCAATCACTTTAGTTGGAACAGAAGTTAAAGTTGGCGATCAAGCGTCAAACTTCCAAGTGCTAGCAAACGACTTATCTCCAGTAAGTTTAGAAACATACAAAGGTCAAGTGAAATTAATTAGTGTTGTACCATCTATCGACACAGGTGTATGCGATGCGCAAACTCGTCGTTTTAACCAAGATGCAGCTGGTATTGAAAACACAAAAGTATTAACAATTAGTGTAGACCTACCATTCGCTCAAAAACGCTGGTGTGCAGCGAACGGATTAGAAAATGTAGCAACACTTTCTGATCACCGTGACCTTTCATTCGGTGAAGCTTACGGTGTAGTAATGAAAGAACTTCGTTTACTTGCTCGTGCAGTATTCGTAGTAGACAGCAACGACAAAGTAGTTTACGTAGAATACGTAAGCGAAGGTACAAGCCATCCAAATTACGAAGCAGCATTAGAAGCAGCAAAAGCTGCTAAGTAATGTAAATGAAGGCGACCTCTATGTAAGAGGTCGTTTTTTCTCATATAGTGCCGAACGCGGATGTACTGAAAAAGCGCTGATATATAAGAAGAAACAGTCGATATAAAATTAAAATCTGAAAAGGGAGCTCTTAAAAAGGGGTCGCTTTTTCTTTTGGCAAAAAATTAGATTGTGGTATGATATAAGTTATGTGTAATTGACAGAAGGAGGAATGTACGTGAGTCAGGCAGTAGAAACATTATTTTCTATTTTTGATTCTTCTACCGTAATTTTACGTAAAGAATTGGATGTAACCTATTTAGAAGCGCTTGTGGAAACAGGGGATAATCTGTTTGAAGGAACGGTTCTACAAGAAGAATTATCTGAATCAACAATTGAACGGTTGAATCGTGAATATAGTAAGTTTAATGAAGAAAAATATAAAAGCGAGGAAATTCGCAAATCATTTCAACTTGCGATTCTAAAAGGAATGAAAGAAGGCGTGCAAGCCAATCACGAAATGACGCCTGATGCAGTTGGAATGTTTATGAGCTACTTATTCCATAAATTTATGAAAGATCAAAAAGAAATCGTTGTTTTAGATCCTGCGATTGGGACAGGGAACTTAATGACGACAATTTTTAATGGTGCTCAAGAAGGTGCAACGATAAGTGGATTTGGTGTAGATGTGGATGATTTACTTGTTAGACTTGCTTTAGCGAATGCGAATTTACAAAAGCAAGCAATCGAGTTCTTCAATCAAGATGGACTAGCACCGCTTTATATTGACCCAGTAGATGCAGTTGTTTGTGATTTACCAGTTGGATTTTATCCAAACGAAATTGGCGCAAGTGAATATACTCTTAAAGCAGATGAAGGAATGTCTTATGCACATCACTTATTTATTGAACAAAGTGTGAAACATACAAAAGAAGGTGGCTATTTATTCTTCTTAGTACCAAACTTTATCTTTGAAAGTGATCAAGCGCCAAAATTACATGCATTTATTAAAGAAACAAGCTTTATTCAAGGACTATTACAGCTTCCTGTTTCCATGTTTAAAAACGAGAAAAATGCAAAAAGTATATTTGTTCTCCAAAAGAAAGGTCCAAATGTAACAATGCCGAAACAAGCTTTGTTAGTAGAGTTGCCTAAATTTTCCAACATGAAGGCGATGGAGAATATTATGGATCAATTAAATACTTGGTTTGCAACGTATAAATAGTAATATATGTAACAGGAGTACTCTTAGATATAGTACAGTTTTGTATTGTATGTAATAATTTTTAATATATACAAGATAAAACTGAATTTTTTTGAAATCTGTAATATATATTTTTTCTTGGTGTTACAATTTTTTCACTTGAAATATATGTCGTACGATGTTTAAATTAAATTCGTGAGTATAAAATTTACTGGGGATGAAACGTTTTCATCTTTGGTATATTTAAACAGATAAAATCGAGCGGTTTGTGGTCTCATCCACACAACTACCAAGAGAAAAAAGGGGCGAAAGACTAGATGTCAAAAATCATCGCGATTAATGCAGGAAGCTCTTCCTTGAAATTCCAATTATTTGAAATGCCAAGTGAAACAGTATTAACAAAAGGTTTAGTAGAACGTATCGGTTTAGAAGATAGTATCTTCACAATTACTGTGAACGGTGAAAAACAAACAGAAGTAACAAGTATACCAGACCATGGAGTAGCAGTTAATATGTTACTTAACAAATTAACTGAAAACGGAATCGTGAAATCTCTTGATGAGATTAGCGGTATCGGTCACCGCGTTGTACACGGCGGCGAAAAGTTTGATGATTCTGCTTTAATTACTGACGAAGTATTAGCGGAAATCGAAAATTTAAGCGAATTAGCACCACTTCATAATCCAGCACACGTTGTTGGTATTAAAGCATTCCAAGCGGTACTTCCAAACGTACCAGCAGTTGCAGTATTCGATACAGCATTCCATCAAACAATGCCGGAAGAATCTTTCTTATACAGCTTACCATATGAATACTATGAGAAATATGGTGTTCGTAAATACGGTTTCCACGGAACGTCTCATAAATATGTAACACAGCGTGCAGCTGAATTATTAGGTCGTCCACTTGAAAGCTTACGTTTACTTTCTTGCCACTTAGGTAACGGTGCAAGTATCGCAGCTGTAGAAGGCGGAAAGTCTATCGATACTTCTATGGGCTTCACTCCACTTGCTGGTGTAACAATGGGTACACGTTCTGGTAACCTTGATCCTGCGTTAATTCCATACCTAATGGAAAAAACAGGACAATCTGTAGAAGAAGTTCTAAACGTATTAAACAAGAAAAGTGGTATGCTAGGTCTTTCTGGATTCTCTAGTGACTTACGTGACATCGAACAAGCGGAAAAAGAAGGAAATCACCGTGCAGAGGTAGCGTTAGATATATTCGTAGAGCGTATTCATAAATATATCGGTTCTTATGCAGCTCGTATGAAAGGTGTAGACGCAATCATCTTTACAGCTGGTATTGGAGAAAACAGTTCTCTAATTCGTGAGCGTGTATTAGAAGGCCTTGAGTTTATGGGAGTATACTTCGATCCGAAACGTAACAATGTTCGTGGCGAAGAAGCATTCATCAGCTTCCCTCACTCTCCAGTGAAAATTATTATAATTCCAACTGACGAAGAAGTTATGATTGCTCGTGACGTATTACGTCTTGGAAATATTGGTTAATATATGAATAAAAGACGGGATCCTATAGGATTCCGTCTTTTATTTTTGTTGCGAGAAAATGCATGATTCCATTTGGATACAAAGTTTTTTCTTGCCCGAGAAATGCTGTAATGGGAATCCACTTTGCATATGCACTTCGTTCGTTATCTTGCATAGGTATCATTTCACTTCCATATAATGATGTATCTGTAAAATGAAGCGAGTACAATTGAATAATCTCATGTCCGGCTTCCTCATCTACATAAAAGATATTTTCAAGACATCCTAAGTAAGTTGTAATTTCTACTTGTGCATTAATTTCTTCCTTAAATTCACGAATCACTGTTTGATCTGATTTCTCTCCAAATTCAATAGAACCGCCGAGTGGCCTGTAATATGTTTGAATTTCTGTTTGATATTCTTGAACAAGAATACGCTTGTTATGGAGGAGGATTCCAAATGCCTTTGCGCGTGGGTACATATTATAACCTCCTATATATTGGATAAATATATGTTTAGCCTATCAGATTTGTAAAGAAAAATCTGAAATATGTTACAATAGAACAAAATTGAGCGAGGTGGTTGTTACGATGCAATCGAAGCGAGAACAAGCCATTTTACAAGAAGTTAAAAATTGGGAAGGACAGCTATTGGAACAGGAGTCAACCGATTTTCAAAAGATGTTTGATAAGTGGTTGCATACTTCAGTCGCAAAGGTTCCGGAGAAAAAGCGAAAAGAATTTTTTGCGAAAGCAGACGGATGGTTATTTCATCTTCATGCATTGATTCAGAGTTCACAATCGCAGCTTGATGCGCGAAATCGTATTTTAGGAACAGCGCGGTTGTTTGATGAATCGATTGAACAGCTGGGAGAATTGAAAGCATTATCCATTGATCAACTAACATACATAGCAGAGCAACAGACCGCGCGTCATCGTTTATATTCTTTTGTACAGGGAGGAGCAACTGGAGTCGGTGGTTTATTATTGTTGACAGCTGATTTTCCGGTCATGATTGCGTTAAATGTAAAGGCAGTTCAACTTATTGCAACATCATTTGGTCATGATGTGAACAAGCCATATGAAATGATGCTCGCTTTAAAAGTATTCCATGCTGCCTTACTGCCAGCAAGGCTTCAGCAATATGCTTGGTATAACTTGCTTCAGGAGCTAGAACAAGAGGATTCGTTCTTTTATGAAGGGGAAGAAGAAGTATTAAAACCAGCTTCTACAGAAATTTTGTTAAAACAAATTTTGAAGACTTTTTCTATTTATGCGCTTCGACGTAAACTATTTCAAGGTATTCCTGTATTAGGGATGGCGATTGGTTCTACGGTGAATTACCGTCTAACAAGGAATGTAACAGAATTTGCAACCAGGTTCTACCAAGTGCGTTACATAGTAGAAAAAGAAAAAAGAGCATAAAAAAAGCGAGAGGCCAAGGCCTTTCGCTTTTAGTTTGTTGCATGTTGTTTTGATATTGGAATAGATACTGTTTTCTTTTCTTCTGCTGGATAATAAATTAAATCAAGCGTCTTTGCCTGCACAGCAATTGAAAGAATAGTAAAAGCAATTTCTGTCCAAGTTAAATAATATAATGAAAGTGTAAGTACAATCGCATCAAAGACGAAGAAAATCTGACCAATTGTAAATCGAGTTTTTTTACTTAGTACAATTGTTAAAATATCGTCTCCACCGGTTGAACCACCAAATCGCAATATAAAACCGAGTCCAATCCCAGCCAGCGCACCACCTAGTACTGCAGCTATCCATAAATGATTTGATAAATCTACTGTAAATGGAGAATAGTTTTCCATTAAAGAATAAAATACTCCGAATGAAATCGATCCTATAAATGAATAACCAACCATCTTTTTACCTAAAAATGTAGCACATAGCAAAATAATCGGGATATCCATTATTACAGTTGAAATTGACGGTGAAATATCAAAAAAGTTTTGGATAAATAGTGCAATTCCTACAAAGCCACCTTCAGTTAAGTGGTTTTGAAAATGAATGTGATATAGTGCTGCTGATAAAATAAATGAACCGATTAAAAGCATAAAAATTTCTTTAATAATTTGTCGACTTTGGATGTTCCTCATCGTTATTCCTTCTTTCCGTAGTTAGTAGTTCTTTTCATCTTGTAAACTAACTACGAGCTCATATAGCCTTCAGTTAGTTTACATCAAACTAACTACGCTATATATCGCTGAAGAAATAACGAATAATCCTCTCGTCCATCAATTCTCCCTACTTTCGTTTTAGTTTAAGTCTAAAAACGACTAAACAAAACTTTGAGTAGGATTGGTTATTTAGCAATCCTGCCTTCTTCTTCGTTTTGTTTAGTAATTATCAATAAAGGCCTAAACAAAACGCTATGTGTAAGAAGAGTCTTTTCGTTGCCAAATTATCCTTCGGGCAATCATAATTTCCCCACTCTCGTATTTTTTTTCGCTAGACTAAAGTATCTGAGCAAAAAAATACGCTACGTGTAAGATTCGTCAATTCGATGCCACATGCTCCTTCGAGCGATCATGATATCAAAATCCTTTCTGTAAAAGATTTTATATTATTATATCATACTTTCAAAAAATGTATGCGGATGGAAACCGACAATAACCGGAGAAAAATTACAGAATTTGTAATTTTATAGGAAGTATGCTGCTATTTTTAAATATTTTTGCAAAATAGTCCTATTTGTTTAGGAGTTGGGAGAGGATGTCCAATAAGTAATAAGAAAGAAGTACTGAAATTTACTCACTTGTTTCCTGTTTGTCACTTTTTTCTTTGAAAAAAGCATCCCAGTTAATGGGGGATAAAAATTAAACTTCCTGTAGAGTCATGTTTCTGTACAAATTCTTTTCGTTAGTATATGACGCGGGGAATGTATATTGTGTTATTTTTTTACAAAAATAAGTTTGTATGAGAGTATATTTGTATAGATGGATGAATGGTAAGGGAGGAGATAGTATGTTCAAAGATATGTTCAAAAGAAAAGAATTAGTATGTTCTCTTTGTCAAAAAAAAATTCAATATGAAGAAGAATTGGTTGCCTTTGTAAAGTTACCAAAAGAAAGGAATCTGTTAGTAGGTCCTTTTGATGTATGCTTAGCGAAATCAGCGGAAAATATATATTGCAAGCCTTGTTATGAAAAAAGCATGACCCACAGTAAATGAGGGCATGCTTCTTTTATTGATGCGCTTTTCCCTCAGACACATGTTGAGTAAGACGATACCATAGCCATAAATCGTTAATGATAGAGGCAAGATCGGCAATCTCAGAATTGAGTTTACAAGAAATCTCAAAATTTTCCTCGTTATTTAAACGCTGTTGTTTTTGGTTAATATGATATTCCAGTTCTTTTATACGATCAGGTATTTTTCCACGAATTTGTTCCCATTTTAATAAAATTGCATGCTGCATGTTTTCAGGGATATCTTCCCATTCTTCTTGTAGTTCAGGTACTTCTATTCCTAGGTGTTCATCGTATATAAAATATTGTTCCATATAGACACCCCCATTTTCTGTTTCCATTGTACCGAAAAAAAGAAAGAAGTTCGATGAAATTGTTAGAATTTTTTTTGTTAATATCCCTTGATTCATTTTATAAAAGGTGTTAAAGTTTGAATTATTATTAATTATAATGAATATTTATTCTTTAGGGGGATATAAAATGGAGAAGAAAAAAGTTGTGTTAGCATATTCCGGAGGTCTTGATACTTCCGTTGCAATTAAATGGTTACAAGATAAAAATTATGATGTTATTGCGCTTTGCTTAGATTTAGGGGAAGGTAAAGATTTGGATTTTGTAAAAGAAAAAGCACTTTCAGTAGGCGCAGTTAAATCTTACATGATTGATGTTCAAGAAGAATTTGCGAATGAATATGCATTGATGGCTCTACAAGGTCATACGTTATACGAAGGGAAATATCCACTTATTTCTGCATTATCTCGTCCGTTAATTGCAAAAAAACTTGTAGAAATTGCGGAGCAGGAAGGAGCAAGTGCTGTCGCACATGGATGTACAGGAAAAGGGAATGACCAAGTTCGTTTTGAAGTTTCTATTCAAGCATTAAATCCGTATTTAGAAGTAATTGCGCCAGTACGTGAATGGAAATGGTCACGTGAAGAAGAGATTGCGTACGCGAAAGAAAATGATGTCCCGATCCCAATCAATTTAGATAGCCCGTTCTCAATTGACCAAAACTTATGGGGACGCAGTAATGAATGTGGAATTTTAGAAGATCCGTGGGCAGCGCCTCCAGAAGATGCATATGAAATGACATTAGCATTAGAAGATACACCGAATAAACCAGAGTTTGTGGAAATTGGATTTGAAGCAGGGGTACCAACAACATTAAATGGCATTTCTTATTCACTTTCAGAACTAATCAAAACGTTAAACACTCTTGCTGGAAAACATGGGGTTGGGCGTATTGATCATGTGGAAAACCGCCTTGTTGGGATTAAATCACGTGAAGTATATGAATGCCCAGCAGCAATGACGTTACTTACAGCACATAAAGAGTTAGAAGATTTAACGCTTGTAAAAGAAGTAGCTCATTTTAAACCAATGATTGAGCAAAAATTAACGGAATTAATTTATAACGGTTTATGGTTCTCGCCTTTAAAACAAGCGCTTGTTGCTTTCTTACAAGAAACACAAAAAACAGTAACAGGTACTGTACGTGTGAAATTATTTAAAGGTCATGCAATTGTAGAAGGACGTAAATCAGAATACTCTCTATATGATGAAAAATTAGCAACATATACAGTGGATGATGAATTTAACCATGATGCTGCAGTTGGCTTTATTTCTTTATTTGGTCTTCCAACAAAAGTATACAGCCAAGTAAATCAGAAGAAGGTGGAAGCGTGAGCAAACTTTGGGGAGGCCGTTTTACAGCAGAAGCAGAAGAGTGGGTCGAGGAGTTTGGAGCTTCCATCTCCTTTGACCAAAAATTAGTGGTAGAAGATATAGAAGGAAGTATCGCTCACGTTACGATGCTTGCGAAGCAGGGGATTGTGACAAAAGAAGAAGCAGAGAAAATTAAAGAAGGCCTTCAACATTTATTAGAAAAAGCGAAAATAAATGAGTTAACTTTTTCAGTAGATGCTGAGGATATTCATTTAAACATTGAAAAAATGTTAATTGAACAAATTGGTGACGTTGGTGGAAAGCTTCATACAGGAAGAAGTCGTAATGATCAAGTTGCGACAGATATGCATTTATATTTACGTAATAAAGTGAAAGATATTATAAAGGCAACGAAACAACTGCAATCGGTTCTTGTTCATCAAGCAGAGAAGAATATTGAAACAATTATGCCGGGGTATACACATTTGCAACGTGCACAGCCAATTTCGTTTGCTCATCATGTACTTGCATATTTTTGGATGTTAGAGCGCGATGTAAATCGTTATGAGGATTCAGTGGGGCGCATTAATATTTCTCCGCTTGGTGCGGGTGCTCTTGCGGGAACTACATTTCCGATTGACCGTTCGTATAGCGCAGAGTTGCTCGGTTTTGAAGGAATCTATGAAAATAGTTTAGATGCAGTGAGTGATCGTGATTTCATACTAGAATTTCTTAGCAATTCGTCCATACTAATGATGCATTTATCACGCTTTTGTGAAGAACTCATTTTATGGAGCAGTCAGGAATTTCAATTTATTGAAATGAGCGACCAGTACGCAACGGGAAGCAGCATTATGCCGCAAAAGAAAAACCCTGATATGGCTGAACTCATTCGTGGTAAAACAGGGAGAGTATACGGCAATCTATTTAGCTTGTTAACGGTAATGAAAGGATTGCCGCTTGCTTATAATAAAGACTTGCAAGAAGACAAAGAAGGTATGTTTGATACGGTGAAAACAGTAGAAGGCTGCCTGCACATTATGGCGGGCATGCTAGAAACGATGACTGTAAACAAAGAAAAAATGGGGCAAGCCGTAACACAAGACTTCTCCAATGCAACAGAAATTGCTGATTACTTAGCAAACAAAGGACTTCCATTCCGTCAGGCGCATGAAATTGTTGGAAAGCTCGTTCTTCATTGTACGCAAAAAGGAATCTATTTATTAGATGTACCGCTAGAAACATATCAAGAAATGAGTTCGTTATTTGAAGAAGATTTATATGAAGTTCTTTCGCCATATGCAGCGGTAAAACGTCGTAATAGTGCAGGTGGAACAGGATTCGAACAAATTCAAAATGCACTGGAAAAAGCGAAGGTGTTAGTGGGAGAGACTGTAAATTTATAAGGATGAGAGGATACTCCGCTCTATATAGGAGCGGGGTATCCTCTTTTTTTACTAGAAAAAATAATAAGTGTGTTAAAGGAGAAAGGAGTTTCGCAATCTTAAGTTGAAATTTGGGTAGGTGGAAGATTTAGTAATGTAAGGAGCGTCTATTATGCCAACTTATTAAAGAGTTTACTTCAAATGAAATTCAAAAAGAATAGGGAGGTAATGCCCTGTGTTATCTATAAAAGATATTGAATCGCATATAGAACAACAAGTACAGAACAAAACAGTACCGGGGTTTGCACTATCAATCATAAATGAAACAGAAATTTTGTATGAAAAGGCATTCGGTCTCATGAACTGGGAAGAATCGAATCAGAAGGTTACGACCGATACATTGTTCCGCGTTGGATCAGTTAGTAAAAGTTTAACAGGGACTTTAATAATGAAGCTCGTAGAAGAGGGGATTTTAGATTTAGATGTTCCAATTTGTACGTATATAGAAGAGTTTACCCTGCAGAATCAAGAATACGCTCGCACCATAACTCTTCGTATGTTGCTAAGTCATACCGCGGGTTTACCTGATGGAGGAGATATAGAGGGACCTCGTGATCAGGCAGGATGGGTATCTTATATAGAGGAAATAGTTCCTAATTTGAAACTAGTAACTCCACCTGGCATCCTATATTCATACGGAAATCATGCTTATAATCTTGCAGGATATGTAGCTCAATCTGTATGTAAAAAGCCGTTTGCAGAGCTCATGAAGGAATATGTATTAGATCCACTTGGAATGACTAGAACAATGTATGATCCGCTTGAAGCGATGACGTATCCTCTTGCTTTAGCCCATGAAAAAACAGAACAAGGCGATTGGAAGGTACAACATAAATTTGCAGAAAATGTAACGAATTATCCTTCCTTTTTTGGAATGTCGACCATAACAGATTTATCTCGCTTTGCGATGATGCATTTAAATAAAGGGATTTTAGATGGTAAGACCTTTTTAAGGTCAGAAATAATTGAGGAAATGCATAAGAAGCAAGTTGATAACTACACTTTAAACGAGTTTGGTAGCTGTTTAGGTTTGATAATAGAGAAAGAGCGAGGCTGCGAAATGCTTTGGCATAGCGGAGCGATAAGCACATATAAATGTTTTTTAGTATTGTTCCCAGAGAAAAAGCTAGGATTTGTGACGATGGCGACGCAGGATTATGGGTGGGAAATTATAGAGATGTTAATGAACCAATTCATAGGACAAACTGTTAAACCTAAAATCACTCCTGTTCAAGTTGATTCGGATTGTTGGAGAAACTATGAAGGGGCGTATTTAGGTGCAAAAAGAGGATTTGTCAGTATAACAATTGAAGATACTGCTCTTATGATGGAGTGGAATGGAGAAAAAATGCAATTAGAACCTGTTCGAAAGGATTTCTATATAGCGCGTCATAATGGTGAGGTAGTATCGATAGGGTTTCGAGTAATGGATTTAAGAACAAAGTATATCGTTATTAATGGAAGCCCTTGTAAGTATACAGATTTACAAAGAAAGCATGTTCAGGCAGTAGAATGGAAGGATTATGAGGGAACATATTCAGCAGGCGTATTTGAGTTTAGCTTCTTAAAAAAAGAAGGTAAACCAGTATTTGTAGATGAAGACCAGCACTATCCTTGTTTTCCAATCAACGCTTCTATATTTTACGCAGGAGAATATGGACTTCTTCGATTTGCAAAGAATACAAGCGGATCTCCAGTATTATCTATTCAAGATGCATGGCATTTGGAATATGTAGGAGAAGAAGTAAAGATAAAGTGAAACTTAAATCAGTGAGGGATTCAGGTCTCACTGATTTAGTGTTTTTATACTTCTAGACTACGTGCATGCATCGTTTTATAGATATTTTCAATGATTAAAAAATGATGTTTCTCATGTATCGCTAAAAGTTGAATGGCTTGAATTAGGTTGGGATACTTAGCGAGTGGATCCAAAAATACAATGTGCCCCGCGATATTTTCTTCTATATTTTGAACGCATATTTTGATTGCATTTGTTTCGTTAACTAGCAATCGTTCCAGTTCTTTACCATCCATAGAATAATAGATTTTTTTGGATGGTACTAAAATCCAAGGAGCTTTCATTCCTTTCCCATTTTTTTCTTTGTATACTGCATAGATGTCATGTATTTCAGTTGCAAACGGGGCATTTCTTCTTATTTTGGCATAGGGAAGAAGTGTGAAAGAAAACTTAATTGCAACTTTTAGCATTTTTGCAATTAAGTACAGGTGGTAGAGATGTTCCCCAATTGACCATTTCCCATTTTTATTTCGATGCCATAGTTCTTCTTGCGGAAGTGATTGTAGTTTAGGGAGAAATTGAGATCTTTGTTGATTTAATGTGTGAAAATGTTTTGATATACTTTCAGATTTCATGTACCAGAACCCCTTAGTTCATTTTCCTAATTATACCATCATTATAATTGTTTTGTATTTTGGAAGGGGAATCCATGCTAAAACAACTCTTCATCTGGAATAGTATGTTTAGAAATCTAAGTTTACCGCATTGCCATCAACGTAAAGAAGGAGAGCACACTATATGATGTGCTTTCTTTTTTAGAAAACGTGTTCACATAAAGTTGGCTTGTCAATCTGAAAATACTATGGCAGTATATAAGGAACATCCCTATTTTTCGTGAGTTTCCAGTTCGTAATTGTTAAGTTTACGTAAGTATGAAAAAGGGAATTGAGAGTAATTTTTATAATGGAGGAAATAAAAAATATGCAAAACTTACCGAACTGTCCGAAATGTAATTCAGAATATACGTATGAAGATGGAAGTCTATTTGTTTGCCCAGAGTGTGCGCATGAGTGGGCTCTAGGGTCAGAAACTGAAAATAGTGAAGACAAAAAGGTTGTTAAAGATGCAAATGGAAATATCTTAAACGATGGTGATGCTGTAACAGTAATCAAAGATCTTAAAGTAAAAGGAACTTCATCCGTTATAAAGATAGGTACAAAAGTAAAGAGTATCCGTTTAGTTGATGGAGATCATGATATTGATTGCAAAATTGACGGATTTGGAGCTATGAAATTAAAATCTGAATTTGTTAAAAAGGCATAAAAAGAATCGTATATAAATGATTAAAAAGACGTTCAGTAAGGTGGTTTTGCCAATTACTGAACGTCTTTTCTTATTCGTATTTATGCCGATTTTCTGTAATACGAATATATTCAATATCCATTAAATCACGGAGGAGTGCACCATGACTCAGCTCAACACCATGCTTTTCTTTAAAATGAGAGCAGATTGTGTCGAGCATTTCAATTTCTTCATCATTTACATCTAAAATAATTCGTTCGGAATCGCCCATGTAGCATCCCTCGTTTCTTTTTTTCTTAGCGTAACCGAACAGATATATTCTATCCTTCGATTTTTAAGTTAATCGAATGGGAGCAAAGATATATTTTGTTATTTGATATTTGAATACACAAAAAAGCATCAAGCCTACATGAGCTTGATGCTTTTATATTTTGATAAATTATAGTTCACCTTGCTCTTCTTCACCACGGACAACAAGGACATCGCATTTCGCATAGCGAATAATATGTTCAGAGACGCTACCGATTAAGAAGCGTTCTACAGCGTTTAAACCAGTTGCACCACACATAATTAAATCTACTTTATGTTTTGGAGCAATTTCTTTTGAAATTTTAGATTTTGGATTACCGAATTCTAATACAGTATCTACTTTTTCAAGACCAGCTTCAGTTGCAGTCTTTTTGTAGTCTTCTAATAAATCTTCTGCAAAGAGATTTGCACGCTCAGCAATTGCTCGGCTATATGCTTCTACAGCAGAGTATGCTTTTACATCAACGATATGAGCGATTGTTAATGTTGCGTTGTTGCGCTTTGCAACTTGAATTGCTTTTTTAAAGGCTTTTTCTGCTTCTTTGGAACCGTCCACTGCAATTAAAATATTTGTATATGTATTATTCATAGTAGATTCCTCCCAATTCTTTTTTATAACCTTTTTACAACTTAATTATAAAGCAAAATATGGTAATGTGCTTGTCGAAAACGTTACAGAATTTTGAAAAATTTATTTCGATTCTTTTTAGTTGTAATTGATGGGATAACTTGTTACATATTGAGTATAGGAATAAAAAGGAGGCTATTTTTGTGAGACACGCGCTCATTACAGCCGGTACGAAAGGTTTAGGAAAGCAAGTAACAGAAAAATTATTGACTGAAGGATATTCAGTAACCGTAACATATCGCAGCGATATAAGAGCTGCCAAAGCAATGAGGGAAAAATATGAACATATAGCAGAACGACTGCAGTTTGTGCAAGCAGATGTCACGAAAAAAGAGGATTTACATAAAATGGTAGAAGGAGCAATTGACCGTTTTGGCAAAATTGATTTTTTAATCAATAATGCAGGTCCTTACGTATTTGAACGTAAAAATTTAATTGATTATGAAGAAGATGAATGGAATGAAATGATACAAGGGAATTTAACAGCAGTGTTTCGTTTATTAAAACTTGTCGTTCCGATCATGAGAAAAGAGCGTTTTGGCCGTATTATCAATTATGGGTTTCAAGGAGCGGATAGTGCACCTGGTTGGATGAACCGTTCCGCATTTGCTGCAGCAAAGGTAGGACTGGTCTCATTAACAAAGACAATTGCTTATGAGGAAGCAGAATACGGAATTACATCAAATATGATTTGTCCAGGAGATATTATTGGTGAAATGAAAGAGGCAACGATTCAAGAGGCACGTATGATGAAAGATGCCAAGACACCAATTGGTAGATCTGGAACAGGTGAAGATATCGCTCGCACAATTGCATTTCTATGCGAGGAAGATTCTGATATGATTACGGGCACAATCATTGAAGTAACAGGGGCCGTTGATGTTATTCACAGACATCGATAAAAATAGATAAAATCTATAGGAAAACTCGAGATATTTTTTGTCAAATATTGAGATATTATGTTAAAATATAAGAGCATAGAAAGCGCTTTAAAAAAATGATTCAGGGGTCATTTCATAACTCAAGGGGGAATTAAGAATGCGTATCGGTATTCCAACAGAAATTAAAAACAATGAAAACCGCGTGGCAATGACGCCAGCTGGTGCTGTGCATTTAGTACACAATGGTCATGATGTTTTTGTTCAAAAGGGTGCAGGTTTAGGATCTGGCTTTACAGATGAAGAATACGTACAAGCTGGGGCAAAACTTGTTGAAACTGCTGAAGAAGCATGGAATCAAGAGATGGTTATGAAGGTAAAAGAGCCAATTGAAAGTGAGTATGGTTATTTCCGTGAAGGTTTAATTTTATTCACATACTTACACTTAGCTCCAGAACCAGAATTAACAAAAGCTTTAATCGATAATAAAGTAGTAGCAATTGCTTATGAAACAGTACAATTAGACAACCGTTCTTTACCACTACTTGCACCTATGAGTGAAGTAGCTGGTCGTATGTCTGCACAAATTGGTGCACAATTCCTTGAGAAAAACAAGGGCGGTAAAGGCATTTTACTTGCAGGCGTTCCGGGAGTAAAACGTGGTAAAGTAACAGTTATCGGCGGTGGTCAAGCTGGTACAAACGCGGCGAAAATTGCGGTAGGTTTAGGTGCTGATGTAACGATTATCGACTTAAGTGCAGAACGCCTTCGTCAATTAGATGATATTTTCGGTAACCAAGTAAAAACTTTAATGTCTAACCCTTATAACATTGCAGAAGCTGTAAAAGAATCTGATCTTGTAATCGGTGCAGTATTAATTCCAGGTGCAAAAGCGCCAAAACTTGTAACAGAAGAAATGATTAAATCAATGGAAACAGGTTCTGTTGTAGTAGATATCGCAATTGACCAAGGTGGTATTTTCGAAACAACTGATCGTATTACAACTCATGACAACCCAACTTATGAAAAACACGGCGTTGTTCACTATGCAGTTGCAAACATGCCTGGTGCGGTTCCGCGTACATCAACTCTTGCGTTAACAAACGTAACAGTACCATATGCAGTACAAATTGCAAACAAAGGTTACAAAGAAGCTTGCTTAAGTAACTCTGCATTATTAAAAGGTATTAACACGTTAGACGGCTATGTAACATTTGAAGCAGTTGCAGAAGCACACAGCTTACAATACGCTGATGCGAAAGAGCTTCTTGATAAAGCTCCTGCTTTATCATAATAAAAAAATTGTGAGACCTTCCTTAGATAAGGAGGGTCTTTTTGTATGTAGTAACTCAAGTGTCTTCTACAAAAAGTTAGACCTCGATTTAACAAAATATTCAATATGTTTTTATAACGTATGATAGACAAAAAAATTTTAAGAATGATACGATAGGATTTGGGGAATTATGTTTATTTCATATGTGATTTATAATAAGTAACGAGAATTATAGAATAAAGTAAATTGGTCTAGGGGGGGATCCAATGGGGAGGAAAAGTAGTAAGAAAAAACAGAAGAGACAACCTAAACAACAGCATGTATTGCAACAAAAGGAAGTAGTTATAGAGCAACATGAGAAACCAATTGCCATTATACTTAAAGTACTTAGAATCATTACTATTTTTCTGTATTTAGGATTCTGTGTTTACATCTATTTTAAAATGAGTCAGTCACATCTAACTAAGGGGTTTTTTGGGGAGTTATTAAAGATATTTGTAGGAATAGTAGAAATGGTGTTGTATGGCTTTTTATTTCTATATATATGGACACCAAGTGATAAAGGTGAACAGGATAAGAGCAAGGCGAGAAGGAGAAAAGGTTCATCAAATTCATCAAGTGGATTTGTAAACTATAGCGATAACGATTGTAGTAGTTCAGGTGATAGTGGAGGAGGAGATTGCGGAGGCGGTGGAGATTAAAAAAGTAGTCCGCCTTAAAATGTTTCATTATTTGGAATGGTACGAGGCGATTTTGAAAGAAGTTGCCAATAAAATGAAACATTCAGCGGTGGAGCTTTCTCCATCCACCGCTGAATATTAGCCTTCACCAACTGGACTTTGACAAGCAGTCCATCTCTTACTAATTTTTTCTGTCAGGGAGCTTTGAGACGAGGGGTATTACTGCTCGTAAATATTAGGATAAAAGGGATGCTCTTTAATTTTTACTCGTAATACGAGATAGAGAGCATCTTTTTGTTTTGAAAATCTAAAAATTGGAATTTTTTCTTGTTAATGAGATTCCTCTTATGGTAGTTTGGGATTATATAAATAAGTAGATTTAAAGAGGGGATGTCATGGGGAGAAAGAGTAGGAAGAAAAAACAGATAAAACGGCAGAAATATATAAAGAAAAAGCAGGAACAGAATATACCATTTCAACAGAAGCTGGCTTTTCGTATAGAGGGAATTGCTAGGTATATTAGTATGGTTTTATATGTGATTTTGTGTATGTATTTGTTAGGTGTATTTTATCAAATCGAGATAAGACCTGAATTTTTGGAAGACATCTTTCAGGGGATTGTTTTTTTGGCACCATTCGGTATGTTTTTTGTATTGTTTGACAAAGTATGGCCAAGCCGTGAAAGTAAAAATGATAAGAAAAGGCAGCAGAAAAGAAAACGATCTTCCTATGCTTCAAACTCGTCAAGTGGATTTGTAAACTACAGCGATAATAATTGTAGTAGTTCAAGTGATAGTGGTGGTGGAGATTGCGGGGGCGGTGGAGATTAAAAAAGTAATCTATCTTAAAATGTTTCATTATTCAGAATGAAACGTTAGAACTTGAAAGAGATTACTAGGATGGAATAGTGTATCGCAGAAAGGAAGCGCAGTAATAAATTTAACAAAAGAGCCAGAAGAAAGAATACAAAAGAGAAATGATTTGAACGAGAGGAGAAGCTATCGTTAGTTTAGAGCAAACTGTACGAGAATTAAAAGAAGAAGTGAAAAAAGTAAGGAAACAGAAATAGAAATGTTTTTTGATCTTTGCAATTGTAATTGTACTTGGCTGGTTTTTGCGGAAATAATAAATAACTTAGGGGATGGGAAGAATGATGGAGAAAGTAAATCTTTTAGAACTCACAAAAGAGATTACAGAGCAGCACAAAAATTTTGTTGTCTCGAATATAAATAATCATTGTTTGCGGATTGCTGTGTTTATGGGAGAATATGATTGGCACTTTCACTCGAATTCGGATGAATTATTTATAGTACTCGAGGGAGAATTGCTGATCGATTTTCAGGATAAGGATACAGTTGTTCTAAAACCGAATGATTCTATTTTAATTCCAGCAGGTACTATCCACCGCACAAGAGCACTACAGCGAACCGTTAACCTCTGTTTTGAAAATTTAGAAGCGGATACTGTTATTGTGGAGAATGTATGAGAAAGTTAGTGTTACCAGAGTATCATAAGATTCTTCCGGTTTTAGAAGAGAACAAACAGACAGCTACTTTTGCCTATGCAGTATGTGATCAAACGATAGATGGTGAAATCTTTGTAAATGATAGATTAACAGCAGGAATGATTGCGACTGCTAATGGTATTTACTATTTGTTTGGAGATACATATGATCAGGAATTTCAATGTACTTTGTTTTCTCACATTGAAAGTAATGTTTTAACAACAGAGAAACGATTCACATTATTTGTGTCTAGCTTAGATTGGGAAAACATTATTGAAAATCATTTCAAGGATGTATTTCGGAAAATCCCTCGAAAAAAATTTCTATTTCAAAGAGAGTGCTTTGAAGATGGAAAAAGAGAAGTAGATGATTTTACGTACCAGGTCATACGTGTCGATAAAAATGTAATAGAAAAAAGTACGGAATTTACGGAGCAGTATTATAAAGAGTATTGGGGATCAAAAGAAACGTTTTTGAAGCGTGGTTTTGGTTTTTGTATTGTACAAGGTCAAAAGGTAGTGGCGGAGTGTATTTCAATTTTTAGAGGTGATGATTTTGCGGAAATTGATATTGCAACACATCCAGACCATCAACGGAAAGGGCTTGCTGGATTAGTCGCAACTTCTTTCATAGAACATTGCATACAAAATGGAATTACACCGTGTTGGGATTGTAATAGCGATAACATTTCTTCACAAAATTTAGCTGGTAAATTAGGTTTTTGTCATCCAATAGAATATGTTTTATATGTACGAAAAAAGATGAGGGAATAAACATGAAGGTCGAATTAACAAGATTTAAAGTGAAACCAGGAAAAAGTCATCGTGTGGATGAGTGGATGAAACTTCTCAATAATCATATGAAAGAAGTACTTTTGACATTAAACGACGAAAAAATGTATGTAGAGACAATTTTCCGGGAAATAAGGGATGAGAAAGAGTATTTGTATTGGTATTCGGTACAAGGAGAAGGCGGAATAGATGTCGAAAGTTCTCAGCATGAAATTGATAAAAAGCATTTAGAGTTTTGGTATGAATGTATCGATGAAGAATCGCCTGTTTCCCATATGAAAACAGAAGTTGTTATGATTCAAGATGTTGTTAAAGAAGCGATGAAATAATATTTTTGTAAGTAATAGGAAAAGTTCATCAGAGGAGATGGGTTTTTTGCTTGTAGAAAATTACATATTTCAAGCCTTTCTACTCATATAAGAAATATTGTTAGAGCGCTCAACATGGTGATTCCAACTACATGAATTTGAAGGAATAAAAAGCCCCTCTATTAATTTTCTGCTATAATAAACACTTATTATTATAATTCTTAATATAGAGAATTATAAATACAACTACAAATGATTATTCAAGTAGAATTAAAGAATAATTGAAATTAGTTGTGGGGAGTACCATATATAAGAGGGGGAACAGTTGAGAAATATCTATTTCGAAACATTAGTGAGAATAGTTAGAAAATTTATGTTATAATATGGAAAAAGGGGGCCTATATGAAGCAAATACATGGAGCAATTTATATCTACATAACAATGTTTTTTGTTGGAGCGTCTTATGGTTTAGGACATTCATACTCGCACCCAATTTTAACTTTTTTGAGCGGGACATGTATGGCCATCGCGATTTGTGTACACTTTTTCTCAGTTTGGATTGTTAAATTTCAATTAAATATTAGTGAAATGGAAGAAGGCACCTTTTGAGAGGCCTTCTTTTTAATTGTATTGACGAAATCTTTTTAATAAGTTTTCAATCTCGATTTCTGTTTCTTTACATATGGAATTTGTTCGTAATCGGAAGAATAAGCTTCGCAAAAATGATTTTATATTTCTGTATAACGCTTCATAAGGTGCGGTAGATAATTTTGTTTTTTGAACTTCCATTTGATTTATTAAGGAATGTAAGGATGAGATGAGTTCTTTTTTATTTAAACCGTTTTTAAGCATGGCGATGATAGGAGTGACAATTCTTTCATCTTCTTCATAGTTGTAATGAGTTGTATGTACACTTACTTTTTTTAATAGAGTTTGCATTATTTCTGGGTAATATGTGGTTTCAAGCTTTGGATTGTTGACAAGTTCATCGAATGTATCTGAAACATGAGCGATGCTATGAGCCCAACCTTGTTCACTAACATATCCGCGAAAATCATGTTCTTGGTTCATATATATAATTAATTTGTCTTTCACATCTAATATGTCAGACGGTGATAAGAAGTTATGTTTTGTATCGGCGTATATGATTAAAGCAATTAATAGTGTTGTAAATGATCGAGTGAATACTGCATCCTTATCATCTGTAGTGATTTTATAAAATAAATATTGTTCGTTTATACTTTGTGACAATAATTGCGATAATTGTGTGTGTGTAATATGATCATTTGTAATAAGATGGAAAAACGTTGTGTAGATTAATGTATCTCGTAAATAACTATCTGGGGTGCCGATATGCTGAAGCATTTTTGAAATTAGTTTATCGATATCTATCGTGGAATCTATGGTGTAATGATTAGCCTTTATTTCTTCTAATTGTTTTTGAAGTTGTTGCATGCAATCTCTCCTTTTTTTATGTGTTTAGAAAATTCTGTATTTAAATATTATAATAGAAATAGAGAATATACAAGAAATACATACTACAGTAAAAAGAAAGTTATTGGACTTTTCACGATAGTAATAGCATGTATACGTAATGAGAAAGTTGAGAATGAGCATGTGAATGTGCAACAACAAACAGAAAAAGGTGCTATGGAAGGATACGTTATGATGAGAAATGAGACTGTATATTTCATCATGAATAAAAAATCCGAAATGATAGAAGTTATATAAATCAACACCTACATATGGGAATCCAAACAGACGTGATTTTAAATTTTGACGATGAAGGTGTATATAAAGTTGAAATCAGGATAACTGTTAATAGGTTTGAGATAGTAGAGACATAGGATATAAAAAAAGGTAGCGCAGTCGCTACCTTTTTTCTTATTTAACAAACTGTAATTCTTTTGGGAATTTCGTTAAAATTTCTGATCCGTCTTTCGTGATGTAGAGATCATCTTCAATACGAACACCGCCTACGTTTGGTATGTAAATACCTGGTTCAATTGTGAAGACCATTCCTTCTTTTAATGGAGATGGATTTCCTTCTTTTACATCTGGATACTCGTGTACGCTAATTCCAAGTCCGTGGCCAAGGCGGTGCGGGAAGAAATCTCCATAACCTGCATCTGCGATAACAGAGCGAGCAGCACGGTCAATTTCGCCAAGTGTAACACCTGGTTTACAAGCTTCAACCGCTTGTAATTGGCCAGCTAGTACAGTGTTATAAATGCGTGTTTGTTCTTCTGAAATATCGCCAAATGCTACTGTACGTGTAATGTCAGAGCAGTAACCGTCAATGATGACACCTAGGTCAAATAGTACGAAGTCACCGCGCTTCATTTTGTTTGCTCCTGGAATGCCGTGTGGCAATGCGGAGTTTGCTCCTGTTAGTACCATTGTGTCAAAGGACATTTTATGAATGCCTTTTTTCTTCATTTCATGTTCGATGATTGCTAACACTTCTAATTCGCTACGATTTTCTTGAATCGCATTTACACCGATTTCAACAGCGTAGTCAGCCATGGAAGCTGCTTGGCGTAAAATAGAAAGTTCTTTTTCGTCTTTAATTAAACGAAGTTCGCGTACTTTTTCTTCGGCAGATTGGAAAGATGCTTTCGGGAATAATTTTCTTACTTCTTCATAGCGTTCTACATTTAAATGTTCTTTTTCAATTGCCACTTTATTTACATCGATGCCACGGTCTTGAATTGCTTTTGTAATCATATCCCACGGTTTGTCTGTATCAGTGAATCCGATAATTTCATGCGCCCAACCAGCGTTTCTAGCCTGACCTTCTTCCATTTTAGGGCAGATTAAAATTGGTTCTTTTTCTTGGAATACAAATAGACCGAGTAGTCTTTCGTGTGGTTCGCAATGGAAGTTTGTCATATAGAAGATGTTTGGTGTAGAAGTTAAAAATGCAGCTTCTACGTTCTGTTCTTGTAGCCATTGCATTAAGTTTTCTAATCTAGTATTCATAAATTCGCACCCCCGAGATTTTAATTACATATATAACTTTACATCGGATGGAAGCGTTATGACAAGCAAATCGATGTTTGAAAAGACAGGGAATTGTGAAATCATGTAGAATACAAGGTGTGAATGTAAACAAGGGAGGAATATAATCATGAAAGTATCTTATCATGGCCATTCAGTTGTAAAGATTGAAACGAATGGGAAGGTTATCTTAATTGATCCATTTTTAACAGGTAATCCCAAAACAGATTTAAAGGCCGAAGATGTTAAGGTAGACGCAATTATTTTATCGCATGGTCATGGTGATCATGTCGGCGATACAGTAGCGCTTGCGAAGAAAAATAATGCGGTTGTTGTGGCACCATTTGAACTCGCAACATTTTTAGGATGGCAAGGTGTGAATACGCACCCAATGCATATCGGTGGCTCGCATGTATTTGATTTTGGGAAAGTGAAATTTACACAAGCATTCCATGGTTCTAGTTATATTGATGAAGAAAATAAGACGATTACATATACGGGAATGCCGGCTGGAATTTTATTTACGGCAGAAGAGAAAACGATTTATCATGCAGGGGATACTGCATTATTTTCTGATATGAAGTTAATTGGGTCTCTGAACAAAATTGATATCGCATTTTTACCAATTGGTGATAATTTTACAATGGGACCAGAGGATGCAGTATTAGCTGCGGAATGGATTGGAGCAAAAACGGTTGTACCAATGCATTATAATACGTTCCCAGTTATTGAACAGGATCCGCATCTTTTTGTGCAAAAATTAACAAGTAGTACAGGTAAGGTATTAGAAGCTGGGGAAAGTATTACAATATAAAAAGAAGACCCTTCATTTGAAAAGACAAGTGAAGGTTTTTTTATGTGTGCAAAATAGGTTTGAAAGCCGATGCTTGTTTTGGTGTTTCTTTTACTTCTGGTGATGTTTGTTCTGGTGCTTCATTTAATTCCATTGCAACTTTTTTGCCATCAACGAAAGCTAAAAATATAGCACCTACAACTTCTAAAAATTTTTTCATTTTCATTCGCTCCTTCGTTTGACTTCTTGTCTTTATTGTATCTTGGAACGAGAAGACAAACTATCGAATGAGGTGACAGTAGCATTACACTGTTGTAAGAATGTGACTGATAGAATATAAGGGTCATTTTTGTTATAAAAAAAATAGTACAGATACATAAAAGTACAGTGTAACAGTTTCGGAAATATAGTATACTAAAAATACAACACATGAAGAATTTAGGGAAAAGAAAGTATGGTGAAACCATTTGGCTACCAAGCATAATCAAATTTTAGAACATATTAATAGCCTGCCGGTAGGGCATAAAATTTCTGTACGTCAAATTGCAAAAGATTTGAGTGTAAGTGAAGGAACAGCCTATCGTGCGATTAAAGATGCAGAGAATAAAGGATATGTCAGTACAATTGAACGTGTCGGAACGATCCGAATTGAACAAAAGAAAAAGGAAAATATTGAAAAACTAACATATGCCGAAGTGGTCAATATTGTCGATGGCCAAGTACTTGGTGGAAGAGAAGGATTACATAAAACATTAAATAAATTCGTGATTGGGGCCATGAAATTAGAGGCGATGATGCGCTATACAGAAGCTGGGAACTTGCTGATTATCGGTAACCGTACGAATGCCCATCAACTAGCGTTAGAAGCAGGCGCTGCAGTCTTAATTACAGGTGGATTTGATACAGAAGACCGTGTGAAAAAATTAGCGGATGAATTAAAGCTACCGATTATTTCAAGTAGCTATGATACGTTCACTGTGGCAACGTTAATTAACCGCGCCATTTATGATCAGCTTATCAAAAAGGAAATTGTACTTGTTGAAGATATTTTAACACCAATTGAAGAGACGCTATATTTAAAACCTAGTGATAGAGTAGAACAATGGCATGCGTATAATGAAGAAACGATGCATGGGCGTTATCCAATTGTGGATGAAAATAAAAAGGTATTAGGGATTGTTACTTCAAAAGATATGATTGGTATCGCGAAAGAAACACCAATTGAAAAAGTAATGACAAAGCAGCCGATTACAGTAAATGGGAAAATGTCTGTTGCAGCGGCAGCCCGCATGATGGTATGGGAAGGAATTGAACTTCTTCCTGTTGTTGATGAAAACAATCGCTTGCAAGGAATTATTAGTCGTCAAGACGTACTACAAGCGCTGCAAATGATTCAACGTCAACCGCAAGTTGGGGAGACGATTGAAGATATCGTTACAAATCAATTTGTGACACCGAAAGAAGCAAAGCACGAACACAGTTATCAATTTTCTGTGACGCCACAAATGACGAGTTCATTTGGAACATTATCATATGGAGTATTTACAACTGTTGTCACAGAAGCAACGAATCGTGCCATTCGTGCGCAGAAAAAAAGCGATTCGATTGTTGAGAATTTAACAATCTACTTTGTAAAGCCTGTTCAAATCGACAATGTTGTTTCTGTACATCCGCAGGTGTTAGAAATTGGGCGTAAATTTGGAAAGGTAGATGTAGAAGTGCGGCACGGAGGAGAAGTTGTTGGAAAAGCACTATTAATGGTGCAGCTCATTGATCGATAAACATGAAAAAGAGCTGAATGGAGAATCCCTTTTATGACAGGGATATTCATTCAGCTCTTTTTTGTAAAAGGGTATGAATACAGCTAATAGTAACGAAATAGTGGGAAGATTATATTCCATGAAGTAAAGGTGATAGGAGAATCGGGATAGTAATGTTTCGTATACCCAATTTCGTATAGAGCGTTTAGAATGAGTGTGATGATAGGAACTAAGAACATTTTCTTCATGATTACGGAAACACATAAACCTAAATCAATGACGATAAAAAGAACAATGAACAATTACATAAGAACCGGGTCAATTTGGTCAATCAATGAGATTGCGGCTCCTTTTGTTTGGCAGTTTATGGTATAATTGAATTATCAGATAATTGATATATATAAAGAAAAAAAGGATGGTGCTTGATATGTCATCAGAGTTACTCTTTTTTGGTGGTGTTGCATTGTTTTATTTTCTTATGATGATACCGATTCAGTATCTTTACATTAAAGGATTAAACGAGCAAAGACAACTAACAAAACTTTCACAACAAGAACTGTATAAAAATATGTCTTTTGAAGAAGAACAATTACATTTTCATGTGCAAGGCAATCCTTTTAATATTCCACCTGCTTTTGTTGCCTATCTAATTTTGAAAATAAAGAATCACAAAAAAGCATCAGCATGAATAGCTGATGCTTTTTACATTTTTTTATATGCTTCTGCTTCTTCGATTGCAAGAGGCGAGAAGTGTTTATACTGGCGGAATCCATTAAAAACGCTTGCACTGCCAAATAAGATAAATAAGACACCGACGATGATACGTGCAGTCGAGATGTCTAAGAAAAATTGATTTGCACCGAATAATGCAACGAATACACCAAGTGCCATCGCAGATTTTCCAGCAAGCCACCCTTTTTCCATCTGACGATTTGTACGAAAATATTTTGTTTTATAGAAGAGATACAACATAAATGAAATGATAATACAAAAGACTAATACTGGCATAATGTAATCCTCCATTATTTTGTATGTAGATAAATTAAAAACATGAAATATCAAGTCCCTCTTTTTTAGGTGGAAGAGAGGATCGAAGCGGTCAGTGCCTATTTTAGCCCCGTGCCGAGAGAAAACACAGGTAGGAAATGAGTAGAGAATCCTTTTTGTTTACAAAGTCGTGATTGATAGGGTGATAAAACCCTGGATAAATCTAAATAAAAAACCTGAAATAAAATCCTTTCTTTTAGGTGGAAGAGAGGATCCGCTCAAGCATAGAAGCGATTAGTGCCCATTTCATATTCATGCCAAAAGAAAACAAAAGACATTATCTAAACTTTCTAACTATTATTATAAAGCAATTGTCCACATGAATAAATTATTTTCAGTTATAATGAAGGATAAAGT
This sequence comes from Bacillus sp. AFS023182, assembly GCF_002560575.1. Taxonomy (NCBI): domain Bacteria; kingdom Bacillati; phylum Bacillota; class Bacilli; order Caryophanales; family Bacillaceae; genus Bacillus; species Bacillus sp. AFS023182. The sequence goes on from NZ_NTRO01000022.1 coordinate 121,709, forward strand.
AAGAAAATTGATGACAGAGGTAGAAATTAATAAAAAGGAGATTATACATATGCATGAACAAATTTTAGCGATGATTAAAGAGTTTGATACGATTATCATTCACCGTCATGTCCGTCCAGACCCAGATGCATTAGGTTCTCAGTGTGGTCTTGGGACAATTCTTCAAGAATCGTTTCCAGAGAAAAAGGTTTATATGGTCGGATACAATGAACCAACCTTATCTTATTTACGAGTAATGGATGAAATTGATGATGAGACTTATGCGAATGCACTTGTTATCGTTTGTGATACAGCGAATCAAGAACGCGTTTGTGATCAGCGTTATACAAAAGGAAAGATGCTCATTAAAATCGATCATCATCCAAATGAAGATCCATACGGAGACATTACGTGGGTGGACACGACATCAAGTTCTACAAGCGAGCTTATTTATGAATTGTATTCTTATGGAAAAGATAAAGGTCTAAAACTATCGAAAGAATCTGCACGTCTTATTCTAGCTGGTATTGTTGGAGATACAGGGCGTTTCTTATTCCCAAATACATCGGCAAGAACACTTCGCTATGCAGGTGAGCTTGTTGAAATGGGTGTAGATTTTCCAGAGTTATATAACGAAATGTATAAAACGAAAGAGAAAATCGCTCGTTTAAATGGATTCATTTTACAAAACTTTACGATGACAGAAGAGGGAGCGGCTTATATTAAGCTGACAAAAGAAGTGCTAGAAGAGTTCGATGTCCTTCCTTCTGAAGCATCTGGCGTTGTTGGAGCACTTGGTAATGTTGACGGACTAAAAGCTTGGGTTTTATTTTTAGAGGAAGAAGATGTAATTCGCGTTCGCCTTCGTTCAAAAGGACCGGTTATTAATAAGCTAGCGATGAAGTATAATGGCGGAGGTCATCCGATGGCTTCGGGTGCAAAAGCGTCTTCTTGGGAAGAAGCAGATCGTCTTTTTGCAGACTTGCGTGAGATTTGTAAATAAGAATACTCTTATATAAAACAAGAAAAAGTAGGGACGCTGCGTTCCTACTTTTCTTGTTTTATATTGATGTCAATTTCGAGCACGGTATCAAAAGAGAGTGAGGAAACTTTGAAGCGATAGGTTCGATCATAGTGTTTATATACTTTATTTTCAATTACTTTTTTTAGGAGTTCTTTATTTTTCGCAATGCTTTGTATATTTTTCGTTAAGAGATGCTGTAGGTCATTGTGAATGGATGTTGTCATGTTTTCGAGAGTAAGGTTGTCTAAGTCGTATTTATCATGGTTTGAAATTTTAATTTTAATTTCTTGAATAGTTAAGAGCTGCTTGTTTTCTTCATTTAGTTTATCGTGATCTTCAAGAAGAACATGAAGCTTTTCTTCTTGTTTCTTAATGATTTGTTTTTGTTTTTCGATTGTACTGGCTTGTTCTTGTTGAAAAACACCATATATGTACAAAAAAATAAACCAGCTAAAAATACCACCAACCGCAGCGCCACCCAAAAATAAATACCATCGTTTAGCGGTAGAATCGCTTGGTACTCTCATACATGATCCTGCGTAATCCATTTAATAATAATAAGACCGGTTTGCATGCCGCCTGTTGCGAAAAAGATAAGTAAAATTTGTTTCACAATGTCTCTCATATCTCCTTCGAAAAAACTTCTTTCAAAGCTATAAAATGTGTCAAAAGTCCCGCCGATTGCTGCGACGAGTGCCCAAATTCGTAAATTTTGTGCGAATTGATTAATGGAAGTAAGGGCAGGCTGTCCAATCAGAAATGCCCCAACTCCTCCAATTAAAGAACCACCAAGTATAACCCCAAAGGCAATAAAATAACTAATAATAAGAAGAGAGAAAAAAGTATATTGTCTTACATCCATCGTCATTCTCCTTTCTCTTTCATATATATGGACAAAGTATAAGAAGTATGTTTTGATTTCCGCTTTCCGCATCACCTATAATGAGAGTAGTCAAATAGGTAAAGAGAGGGTACAACAGTGAAGTTTGCGCATTTACAATGTCAAACCGTTTATAGTTTGTTAAAAAGTGCTTGTAAAATTGATGAACTCATCGTTCGGGCGAAAGAGCTTGGCTTTTCATCGCTTGCGATTACAGATGAAAATGTGATGTATGGAGTCATTCCGTTTTATAAAGCATGTAAGAAGAATGGTATACAGCCGATTATCGGATTAACAGCTTCTGTGTTTAGTGAGGAGGAGGAGCGAGCTTATCCACTTGTATTACTTGCAGAAAATGAAATAGGTTATCAAAACTTATTAAAAATTTCTAGTACGATCATGACTAAGTCTAAAGATGGGATCCCAAAAAAGTGGCTTTCTCATTATGCAAAAGGGTTGATTGCAATTTCACCAGGAAAAGACGGGGAAATTGAACAGCTATTGTTAGAAGGAAGAGACGAGATCGCTGAAGAAGTAGCTCGTTCGTATCAAAATATGTTTGGAAGCTTTTACATGAGTTTGCAGCATCATGCGATTCAAGATGAACTGTTTTTACAAGAGAAAATACCACAATTTATAAACGAGATGAATATTCCAGTCGTCGCGACAAATGATGTCCGTTATGTGAATCAAAGCGATGCACTTGTGCAGGAGTGCTTGCTATCAGTTCAGAGCGGAACAAAGATGACTGATCCAGATAGACCAAGACTCAAAACAGATCAGTATTATTTAAAATCAGCAGTTGAAATGCAGGCTTTATTTTCTCATGAAGAAGAAGCCGTTCAGAATACAGTTCATATAGCTGAGCGTTGCCGCGTAGAAATTCCTTTCCACGTTAATCAATTGCCGAAGTTTTCTGTTCCATCTAATGAAACATCAGATGCTTATTTGCGCCGTATTTGTAATGAGGGTCTAAAACAGCGATATAGAACGGTTCAAGATGTACATAGGAAACGTTTAGAACATGAACTTGAAGTTATCTCTCGCATGGGATTTAGTGATTATTTCCTCATTGTTTGGGATTTTATGAAATACGCACATGAACATGACATTTTAACAGGGCCGGGTCGTGGTTCAGCAGCAGGTTCACTTGTTTCTTATGTGTTAGAAATCACAGACATCGATCCAATTGAGTACGACTTGCTGTTTGAACGATTTCTAAATCCTGAACGTGTTACGCTGCCAGATATTGATATTGATTTTCCGGATATTAGACGTGATGAGATGATTCGTTATGTGAAAGATAAATATGGTCAGCTTCGTGTTGCTCAAATAGTTACGTTCGGAACGCTTGCTGCAAAAGCAGCGATTCGAGATATCGCCCGCGTAATGGGGCTTCCACCAAGGGATATCGATATATTTTCAAAACTTATTCCGTCAAAGCTTGGAATCACATTAAAAGAAGCGTATGAAGAATCTAGGTCTCTTCGTGAATTTGTACAAGGAAATCTCTTGCATGAGCGTGTTTTTGAAATTGCGAAGCGCGTCGAAGGTTTACCACGTCATACGTCTATTCATGCGGCGGGAGTCATAATGAGTCAGGAGCCGTTAACGGGGAGTGTTGCGATTCAAGAAGGGCATAACGATGTATATGTAACGCAATATCCCGCAGAAGTGTTAGAAGAACTGGGCCTGTTAAAAATGGACTTTTTAGGTTTACGTAATTTAACGTTACTCGAAAACATTCTTAATTTTATTGTGACTAAAACTGGTAAACAAATTGATATACGGAATTTACCACTTGAGGATGAAAAGACATTCCAGTTACTTGGAAAAGGAGATACAACAGGCGTGTTCCAGCTTGAATCCGGAGGAATGCGGAATGTATTACGTAGCTTAAAACCAAATGAGTTTGAAGATATTGTTGCTGTTAACGCATTATATCGCCCAGGACCAATGGAGCAAATTCCAACCTTTATTGAATCAAAGCACGGAAAGCGTCAAATTCATTATTTACATGCGGATTTAAAGCCGATTTTAAAAAGCACATATGGTGTCATTGTATACCAAGAACAAATTATGCAAATCGCCTCGCAGTTAGCAGGGTTTTCACTCGGGGAAGCTGATTTGCTTCGCCGTGCAGTGAGTAAGAAAAAACGTGAGATTTTAGATCAAGAAAGAATGCATTTTGTACAAGGGTGTTTACGAAATGGATACGATAAGACATCAGCAGAACAAATTTATGATTTAATTGTGAGATTTGCGAATTACGGTTTTAACCGAAGTCATGCTGTAGCCTACAGTATGATTGGATATCAGCTTGCTTATTTAAAAGCGAACTATCCTTTAGAGTTTATGACTGCGCTGTTATCTAGTGCGATAGGTAATGAAGATAAGATTGTGCAATATATACGCGAAACGAAGCGCAAAGGTTTTCGTGTTTTATCGCCGTCTCTTCATAGAAGTAGTTACAATTTCCAAATAGAAGGGAACGCAATCCGTTATAGCTTGCTGTCAATTCGAAATATAGGGATGGCTACAGTGAATGCGGTGATAGAGGAAAGAGAAAGAAATCCATTCCAAGATTTATTTGAATTTTGTCTTCGTATGCCAGCAAAGTTTGTTACGGAGCGTAATTTAGAGGCTTTTGTTTGGGCAGGCTGTTTCGATGATTTTCAAGTTTCGCGAACAACGTTGTTTAACAGTATTAAGGGGGCTCTAGAGTACGCAAGCCTTGCTCGTGAATTAGGGGAAGAAAGTGTCCCAAAATCAGTATATGTACAAGGAGAAGAGCTATCTTTTATTGAACAATTAAATAATGAAAAAGAAGCGCTTGGCTTTTATTTATCCAGTTATCCAACGGCGCAGTACGCAAAGCTTGTAAAAGAACTAGAAATTCCATCGCTTGCGCAAGCGATGAGGCAAAAGCGAAAAGTACAACGTGCAATTGTTTATGTAACAGGTGTAAAAGTCATTCGGACGAAAAAATTGCAAAAAATGGCGTTCGTCACTTTTTGTGATCAAAATGATGAAATGGAGGCAGTTGTTTTTCCTGAGACGTATATTCATTTTGCGGAGAGGTTACAAGAAGGTGCAATTGTTTTAGTGGAGGGGACGATTGAACAGCGAAATCATAAATTGCAATGGATTGTGAACGGTCTTTATCCATTGGAACAAATGGATGTTTACAATGAAATGAAAGAAGCATCGATTTATGTAAAACTACCCTCGCAGTATGAAAAGAGGCTGTTAAATCAAGTTACAAAAATATTGTTTCACTATTCAGGTTTTGTGAAAGTACTAATTTATTATGAAAAGGAACATAAAATGGTACAATTATCTCGTAGTTTATCAATTCATCCAAGTGAAGAATGTTTAGGAGCACTTCGTGAAATAGTCGGTGAGGAAAATGTCGTAGTGAAAATATAATGGACAATTTCCCTATAGTTCGATTATTATAGTAATTGTGTTCGTGGTCAGACCACTTGGAGAGAATAATATCAGCAAGAATAATTTGAGGAGAGTGGATAGTTTGTCAACACTTCGTGAAGAAGCACTTCACATGCATAAAGTGCATCAAGGAAAATTAGAAACTGTATCAAAAGTAAAAGTAGAAAATGCTAAAGATTTAAGTCTTGCGTATTCTCCAGGGGTTGCAGAACCTTGTAAAGAAATTTATGACGATAAAAGTAAGGTATATGAATATACGATGAAGGGAAACATGGTAGCAGTTGTGACGGATGGAACAGCTGTACTTGGCCTTGGTAATATCGGACCAGAAGCATCTCTTCCAGTAATGGAAGGTAAAGCAGTATTATTCAAGAGTTTTGCTGGCGTAGATGCATTCCCAATTGCTTTAAATACAAACGATGTAGATAAGATTATTGAAACTGTAAAATTAATGGAGCCAACATTTGGCGGTGTAAACTTAGAGGATATTGCAGCACCAAACTGCTTTATCATTGAAGAACGTCTGAAAAAAGAAACAAATATTCCTGTATTCCATGATGATCAACACGGTACAGCTATCGTAACAGTAGCGGGTCTTGTAAATGCACTTAAGCTAGTTGGAAAGAAAATGTCTGACATTAAAGTTGTAGCAAATGGTGCAGGTGCAGCAGGGATTGCAATCATTAAACTTTTATATCGCTATGGTGTACGCGACATTATTATGTGTGACCGAAAAGGCGCAATTTATGAAGGTCGCTCTGTTGGGATGAACCCAGTGAAAGATGAAGTTGCAAAATATACAAATAAAAATCGTGTAGAAGGTTCATTAGCAGATGTCCTGCAAGGTGCGGATGTATTTATCGGTGTATCTGTAGCGGGTGCGTTAACTGAGGAAATGGTTCGTACAATGAATGACGATGCAATTATTTTTGCAATGGCAAATCCGGTTCCAGAAATTATGCCGGAAATTGCAAAAGCAGCAGGCGCAGCTGTTGTTGGGACTGGTCGCTCTGACTTCCCGAACCAAGTAAATAATGTACTAGCATTCCCTGGTATTTTCCGTGGTGCACTTGATGTACATGCTACGCAAATTAATGAAGAAATGAAAATGGCAGCTGTACAAGCCATTGCAGAGCTTGTAACGGCAGATGAGTTAAATGCGGATTATATCATTCCGGCACCGTTTGACGCGCGTGTAGCGCCTCAGGTAGCGGCTTACGTTGCGAAAGCGGCGATGGAGACAGGAGTAGCTCGCCGTCAAGTAGATCCAAATGAAGTTGCTGAGAAAACAAAAAAATTAGCGCTGATTGGTAAAGAGTAAGCGAGGAATTTCCATTGACATCATCAAATACAAAAGTATATCTCGAAATTGTAAAGAAAATCCGTTCCATTATGGAAGAGGATGGTTTAGTAGCAGGTGATCGATTACCATCTGAGCGTGAGTTAAGTGCACGTTTAAATGCCGGGCGTTCATCTGTACGGGAAGCATTGCGAGCTTTAGAACTCGTAGGATTAATTGAAACAAGACGCGGAGAAGGGACGTTTATTCGAAACTTTTATGATAACGGTCTTGTTCAACTAATCGCACCATTTTTATTACAAGATGAGAAAACAATTCGTGATTTGTTACAGATGAAACGATTACTTGAAAAAGATATTCTTCGAATCGTATGTGATTTACCGAAAGAAACGTTTTCTAATGTATTAGGTATGTTGCGACAAGTTCTTAAAAAGGACGAAAGTTCAATCCAGGAGTTCCATCAAACGTTTTTTAAAACACTTATTGAACAAGTGGACAATTATTTACTGTATCGTGTTTGGAGAATTGTAAATGATTACGTTGCGACTCTTTCTTATGAAATTTCATTAGAATCTATAGAAACTTATAGAAAGCTTTATGAAGCGCTATACGAGAAAAAAGAAGAAGAGGCGCTAAAAATATATGATGAATTAATGGGAAACATGCAGTTTCACTCGTAATGTATAAAATTTGTCGAAATGACCATGACACGTTATGACAAACAATCTATCGCATAGCGGTTAAAGTTAAACGTAAAGAGAGAGGTTATGAGTGCGTGTTCAAAAAGGAGCGATCTTTACCGGACTTTTTGAACATCCTCTATTAGACAGATTGAGAAGACAAGGCTAACATCGAATTTTGGTGTTAGCCCAGTTTTCTTCTTACCCTAACCTTAGCTCTCAACAAAGGGGGTCAAATTGTGCTAAGAGATTTATTCGTAAAAAAGAAAAAGTATGCTGCAATTCCTTCAGAACAAGTACGAAGAGATGTGCCGGACGGTGTTATGACAAAATGTCCGAAATGTAAGAAAATCATGTATACAAAAGAGCTTCTGAAAAATTTAAAAGTATGTGTGAACTGTGGTTATCATCATCCGATGAATGCGTGGGAGCGCCTTGACAGTGTATTGGACGAAGGTTCATTTCGTGAGTACGACAAAGAGATGGTTTCGGTAAATCCACTTGGGTTCCCAAATTATGAAGAGAAGCTAGAGAGTGATCGCAAGAAAACAGAATTAAACGAAGCGGTTGTGACAGGTGAAGGAACAATTGATGAAATGCTTGTTGTGATTGCAGTAATGGATTCTCGTTTTCGAATGGGCAGCATGGGCTCTGTTGTAGGCGAAAAAATTGCACGTGCAGTTGAAAAAGCATACGAGTTACAAGTTCCATTTATTATCTTTACTGCATCGGGCGGCGCGCGCATGCAAGAAGGTATTTTAAGTTTAATGCAAATGGCAAAAACGAGCGTAGCTTTGAAAAAACATAGCAATGCTGGAGGATTATTTATTTCTGTTATGACTCATCCGACAACAGGCGGTGTTTCGGCAAGTTTTGCTTCACTTGGTGATTATAATCTTGCAGAGCCAGGTGCACTTATCGGCTTTGCTGGTAGACGTGTAATTGAACAAACGGTGCGTGAGAAACTGCCAGAAGACTTTCAAACGGCAGAATTTTTATTAGAGCACGGTCAATTGGATGCGGTTGTGCATCGCAATGATATGAGAGAATCGCTCCGTAAGATTTTAGAAGTTCATCAAGGAGGGGAAACGGCTGTATGGCAGAGTTAGAATTTGAAAAACCAGTTGTTGAGCTAAGAAATAAGATTCGTGAACTAAAAGACTATACGAACAACAGCCAGATGGACTTCAGTGAGGAGATTCGTATTTTGGAAGGGAAGCTAGAAAATCTAGAGGAAGAAATATACGGCAATATGAAAGTATGGGATCGCGTTCAAATTGCTCGTCATGCAGAACGACCGACAACGCTCGATTATATTGAGCACTTATTTACTGATTTTTTTGAATGTCATGGAGATCGTCTATATGGCGATGATGCAGCGATTGTCGGCGGCATTGCGAAATATGATGGGATGCCTGTAACGGTAATTGGGCACCAGCGCGGGAAAGATACGAAAGAAAATATTCGTCGTAATTTTGGAATGCCTCATCCAGAAGGATATCGAAAGGCGCTACGTTTAATGAAGCAAGCTGAGAAATTTAATCGCCCGATTATTTGCTTTATTGATACGAAAGGTGCGTATCCTGGTAAAGCTGCTGAAGAACGTGGTCAAAGTGAAGCGATTGCCCGTAATTTATTTGAAATGGCAGGGCTTACTGTACCAGTTATTTGTATCGTTATTGGTGAAGGTGGCAGCGGTGGTGCACTAGGTCTTGGAGTAGGGGATTACATTCATATGCTAGAAAATTCCACTTATTCTGTTATTACACCAGAGGGAGCGGCAGCGATTCTTTGGAAAGATGCAGGAAAAGCGAGGGAAGCTGCTGAAGCGATGAGAATTACGGCAGCGGATTTGAAAGAATTAGGTGTAATTGACGAAATTATTCCAGAAGCGCGTGGCGGTGCGCATCGTAACATTTTAAAACAATCAGAAAACATCGACCTAATGCTCAGAAAAACATTCCAGCAATTAAACGGTATCTCGAAAGAGGAATTAGTCGAAAAACGTTATGAAAAATATATGAAAATTGGGCAAGTTTCGTTTTCAAACGCTTCCATTTGGATAAAATAAGAAAAGCGTGCGTTCCACTTCGCGAATGCACGTTTTTATTGTGAAAAGACACATCTTCTCCATTGTATTTTTATATTTCTTCATGTTATTTTATTATAAGGCAAATAATCTTTATGAGGTGAGTACAAATGAAACGTATTGGTGTATTAACAAGTGGTGGAGATTCACCTGGTATGAATGCTGCCATTCGTGCAGTTGTTCGTAAAGCGATTTTCCATGATATAGAAGTATATGGTATTTACCATGGATACGCTGGATTAATTTCTGGTCATATTGAAAAATTAGAACTTGGTTCTGTAGGCGATATTATCCACCGCGGTGGTACAAAATTATATACAGCGAGATGTCCTGAGTTTAAAGACCCAGAAGTACGACTAAAAGGAATCGAGCAATTAAAGAAGTTTGGTATTGAAGGACTTGTTGTTATTGGTGGAGACGGTTCTTACCAAGGTGCTAAAAAATTAACAGAGCAAGGATTCCCATGTGTCGGCGTACCAGGTACAATCGATAATGATATTCCTGGAACAGATTTCACAATCGGTTTCGATACAGCGTTAAACACTGTTATTGATGCGATCGATAAAATTCGTGATACAGCTACATCTCATGAACGTACATATGTTATTGAAGTAATGGGGCGTCATGCTGGAGATATCGCATTATGGGCTGGTTTAGCTGATGGTGCAGAAACAATCTTAATTCCAGAAGAAGAGTATGACATGCAGGATGTAATTGCTCGTTTAAAACGTGGTAGTGAACGTGGAAAGAAACATAGTATTATCGTGGTAGCTGAAGGTGTTGGAAGTGCAATTGACATCGGTAAGCAAATCGAAGAAGAAACAAACTTTGATACTCGTGTAACTGTATTAGGTCACGTACAACGTGGTGGATCACCAAGTGCACAAGACCGTGTTTTAGCAAGCCGTCTTGGCGCGAGAGCAGTTGAACTGTTGATTGAAAACAAAGGTGGACGTTGCGTAGGTATTCAAAATAACCAACTTGTTGATCATGACATTATCGAAGCGTTAGCTCAAAAACATACGATTGATAAAGATATGTATCAGTTATCAAAAGAATTATCTATCTAATCGGCGTAATGTCAAATACTTGGGAACGGTTTCATAATTTTCGGAGGTGCAATATGCGTAAAACAAAAATTGTATGTACTATAGGTCCTGCTAGTGAAAGTATTGAAAAATTAGAGCAATTAATCGGAGCGGGTATGAACGTTGCTCGTTTAAACTTCTCTCATGGTAGCCATGAAGAGCATGGAGCGCGTATTAAAAACATTCGCGAAGCTTCAAAGAAAACTGGTAAAACAGTTGCAATCTTACTTGATACAAAAGGTCCAGAAATCCGTACACATGATTTCGTAGACGGACAAGCTGAACTAGTAACAGGTGCAGAAGTAGTTATCTCTACAGAGCAAGTATTAGGAACTGCAGAGAAGTTCTCTGTATCTTATGCTGGTCTTTATGATGATGTAGACCCAGGTTCTCGCATTCTAATTGATGACGGTCTTATCGAACTAGAAGTGATCGAGAAAGCTGCCGGAAACATCCGTACAAAAGTATTAAACAGCGGAACTGTAAAAAATAAAAAAGGTGTTAACGTACCAAACGTAAGCATTAAGCTTCCTGGTATCACTGAAAAAGACGTACAAGATATCATATTTGGTATCGAGCAAAAAGTTGATTTCATTGCAGCATCTTTCGTACGTAAAGCAGCTGACGTATTAGAAATCCGTGAATTATTAGAAGCACATAATGCAGGGTTCATCCAAATCGTACCAAAAATTGAGAACCAAGAAGGTATCGATAACATCGATTCAATCTTAGAAGTTTCTGACGGTTTAATGGTAGCTCGTGGTGATATGGGTGTGGAAATTCCGCCAGAAGAAGTACCATTAGTACAAAAGCGTCTAATCAAAAAATGTAACGTATTAGGTAAACCGGTTATTACAGCAACACAAATGTTAGATTCTATGCAACGTAACCCACGTCCAACTCGTGCGGAAGCGAGTGACGTAGCGAACGCAATCTTCGACGGTACAGATGCAATCATGCTTTCTGGTGAAACTGCAGCGGGTCAATATCCAGTAGAAGCAGTAACAATGATGGCGAACATCGCAGTACGTGTTGAAAAATCATTGCAATATGAAGATATGTTCAAAAAACGTATTAAAGAGTTCACTCCAACAATTACAGATGCGATTAGTCAATCTGTTGCACATACAGCGCTTGCTCTTGATGTAGCTGCAATTGTAGCTCCAACAGAAAGTGGATACACTGCAAAAATGATCTCTAAATATCGTCCGAAATCTCCAATCGTAGCTGTAACATCTGACGAGCAAGTGGGTCGTCGTCTTGCACTTGTTTGGGGTGTGCAAGCATTTATGGCTGGAAAACGTGCAGCATCTACTGATGAAATGTTAGATACTGCGATTCAAACGGTTATGGATGCAGGTCTAATCGAACTTGGAGATACTGTTGTAATTACTGCTGGTGTTCCAGTTGCTGAAACTGGTACAACAAACTTAATGAAAATCCATGTTGTTGGCGAAGAGATCGCTAAGGGACAAGGGATTGGTCGTAAAGCAGCAAAAGGTAAAGTAGTTGTAGCGAAAACAGCTGCAGAAGCTGTAGCGAACGTAACAGAAGGTGACATCCTTGTTACAACAAGTACGGATAAAGATATGATTCCTGCAATTGAAAAAGCGGCAGCTCTAGTTGTAGAAGAAGGCGGCTTAACAAGCCATGCAGCTGTTGTAGGTGTATCAATCGGCATTCCAGTTATCGTTGGTGTAAATGGTGTAACAGCAACTCTAAAAAATGGCCAAGAAGTAACAGTTGATGCAGCGCGCGGAATTGTTTATAATGGACATGCGGAAGTGCTATAAGAAGTAATATGGAGAGAAGGATAGGAGTCCTTCTCTTTTTTTTTACAATTTAAAGATAAAAATCATTCTGAAAAAGTGGGGCTTTCATTAGTCGAAAAGGATTACCCCTTAGATAGGTGTTGTTTGAAGTCTTAAAACCTTGTAAGAAGGAATTGTTTTGTGATTAGTAAGGGAAAGTCTAATGTACTTCTTGGAGGGAATTAAGGGCTATCTCGACGTTGTGAGCGCATTTTATTAGCTCAGTGCCTTGTTTTTATTTGAATGAAATGAGGGGTATTGTGCTTTAAATATAACGAAGGAAAAGGTGTGAGAGTATGAAGTGGCTTCTGTTTCTTTTTATTTTAATTCCTACAGTTGAAGTGACAGTGCTCATTGGTTCTAGTCATTTAATTGGCATGTGGCCAACTTTCGCTATGATTGTGTTTACGGCTGCCCTTGGTGCTTATTTAGCAAAACAACAAGGGTTTATGGTGCTAAGAGAAATTCAGTCAAGATTGAATAGAGGGGAAATGCCAGGTGATGCCGTATTAGATGGGATCTTTGTCTTTATAGGTGGAGTCCTTCTGTTAGTACCTGGATATGTAACGGATATAATAGGGTTTGTTTTTATATTTCCACTAACAAGAAAGCTATTTAAGCCTGTTGTAATGAAATGGTTAGAGTGGAAATTAAGAAGGAACACAACCGTTATCGTGCAAAAATAACACTTAGAACGCGATTTGTTCTAAGTGTTATTTTTTGTCGAATTACAAAATGTATAATTATTCATTTGTAGAAAAAGGAAGAAATACCAATAATAATTATGTGTAAAACAGAATAAAAATGTAAAACGGTGTTTAAAAGGGTGTTTTTATGCAAAAACAAGGGAATTACCCATAACATATGGATAATTCCCTTGTTCTATTTGTGAGTAGTAAGACCCCGTCTCAAGGTTCAGAGGGAAACGAGGAAGAGAAGGTGGGCTGATGAAGAAAACCCCACGGATTAAAGTTTTACTTTATTTTAATGGTGACCCTTTAATAAATTTCCATAAATCATGAAATACATGGGCCTTGTGCAATGTGTTTAATAGTACTAATGTAACTGGACCGATGATTAATCCTAAAAAACCATATAGTTTAAATCCGACGAACAATGCAATAAGCGTCGATAATGGATCGAGTCCGATGTTGGATGATAACACTTTTGGTTCCATGATTTGTCTTTGAACAATGACAACAATATATAAAATAAGTAGGCCGATTGCGAAGGCTGTATCTCCTGTGAAAAATACATAGATAACCCAAGGAACAAAGACTGCTCCTGTTCCTAAATAAGGAAGTAAGTCTACAATTCCTGTAATGATTGCAATTGTGATAGCATACGGTACACGTAAAATTAATAATCCGATTAGTACGATGACGGTTGTCATAGACACAAGTGTGAGTTGTGCCTTTACAAACCCAAATAGTGCTTTTCGTAAATCGACAAAAATAGTTTTTCCGTATCCGTGTAGGCGATTTGGCAGCAAGCGTTTTCCTTTATGAGCAAGTGCATGCCAATCAAAACTAATAAAGAAAGTTGCTAATAAGATAAAGACAAGAACTGTTAAAGTTGTTGGGAGTGCACTAATGAAGTTTGTTAATCCGCTTATAATAGCAGTCAACAAGTCCTTCATCTGCTTTGTTGCGTCCGTTCCTAGATTTTGAATGTTTTGTGTAATGGTATATTGTTGTGATTCACCAAGATGATTAAATTTAGAAATTAAATCATCATATAAAGGCATAATATTATTGAGTGCAAATTGCTGTGCATACTGTACAATTGCTGGAAACTTCTCTGTGACGATTTGTAGTAAGTAAGTTGTGGCGGAAATCGCTTCTGTTACAAGATACGTAACGAGTCCGACTAAGGCGCCAAACACGAGAACTAAGCTGACGAGTACCGCTAAGGCACGGGGAAATTGTAATTTTTGATTGAGAAAATTTACGACTGGATTAATCAAGTAAGCAAAAGCTAATGCGATGATAAAAGGGTATATAAGACCTGAAACATACAAAAGCGCATAAAACCCAATTATTGTTGCTAGAATGACAAATATAAGTCGCAATATCATATACAGTGAGTTTCGATTCAAAGGTGTTTACCTCCCATTCCAAATCGTATTTATGTTATAGTGGAATGATGGATTTATCCCGCTATTTACGGGCGGTGTAAAGCAATTTGCTCGTAAAAGCCTGACGGCGAGGGCTAATTGACAGTAAAAAATCCCCTATACTGATTGACAAGAGCCTCATTTAATCTACTTTTTATTTTACCTGTTTCTTATAAGAAAAGAAAGGAGAGTGCTTGTCTTTCTTGGTAAATGTAAACATCGTATTTAAGGGGTTGAAGGTCTGTATATATCATCTATATTGATTAATAAATATTTATCATTTATAGCATGTATAACGATGTGTTTAACAGAATTTTTTTTTGTAAACAGGTTCATTATTTTCAGAAAGGAAGTGTAATCATGATTAGTCAATCCACGTTATTTTTATTCATACTTCTTATTATTGGACTTATTGCTAAAAATCAATCACTCACTGTAGCAGTTGGTGTTTTATTTTTATTAAAGTGGACGTTTTTAGGAGATAAGATTCTACCATATCTACAAACAAAAGGAATTAATCTTGGTGTAACGGTAATTACGATTGCGGTTCTTGTTCCAATAGCTACGGGTGAAATCGGATTTAAGCAGTTGAGTGAAGCGGCTAAATCTTATTACGCATGGATTGCTTTAGCGTCAGGAATAGCGGTCGCTCTCTTGGCAAAAGGAGGAGTACAGTTATTAACGAGTGATCCTCATATTACAACTGCGCTCGTATTTGGAACAATTATAGCAGTTGCGTTGTTTAATGGAGTCGCTGTAGGACCATTAATTGGAGCGGGAATTGCGTATGCGGTGATGAACATTATACAAATGTTTAAGTGAAAAATTTTATTGTAATATAAATTTTTTGAATTCTTTCCATTCACAAAAGTCAGATAATTGTTTATAATGTAATTAGAAAACTTTTCAAAGGTTACATAGCAGCGAAGACTTACACCAGATAAAATAAAAACAACATAAAACAATTTTTACTGATGTTGTTTTATGTTGTTTTTATCATAAACTCTTCGAAACTAGTTTTCCTCACCATCTGTTGTTCTAAGCGTGAGGATTCGAGGAGAAACTCACGCTCATGCTTTACAACAAGCAATGGAACTACAAGATGGGAACATCACAGCAAATTTGCATGATCGTGCATTTTGCTTGCCTAAAGAGTGAACGGGCGTTCATAATTTATATGGGGAAGCAAACAAATATAAGGGAGCAAGGTTGGGAGAATTTTCAGAAAAAGGAGAGAGTGTAATGACTGTTATTCGAGGTTTAGAAGGGGTAGTAGCAACAACATCATCCGTGAGTTCTATTATTGACGATACATTAACGTATGTTGGGTATAATATTGATGATTTAGCGGAAAACGCTACGTTTGAAGAAGTGGTATACTTACTGTGGCATCGTAAACTTCCTAATGAAGAGGAATTAAATGAGTTAAAAGAATCTTTATCGGAATATTCTAAAGTTCCAAGTGAGATTTTATCATATTTAAAACAAGTAGATTTAAAGATTGCACATCCGATGTCAGTTTTACGAACAGCGATTTCCATGTTATCATTATACGATGAGAGTGCTGAATTAATGGATGAGAAGTCCAATTATTTGAAAGCGGTTAAATTACAGGCTCAAGTAGGTACTCTTGTTGCAGCATATGCAAGAATTCGTAAAGGTTTAGAAGTTGTTGAGCCACGAAAAGATCTATCATTAGCTGCAAACTTTATCTATATGTTAAATGACCGCGAACCAAATGAAGTAGAAATCGAAGCTTTTGATAAGGCGCTTGTGCTTCATGCGGATCATGAATTAAATGCTTCTACATTTACAGCACGTGTTTGTGTTGCGACGCTTTCAGATGTATATTCTGGAATTACAGCAGCAATTGGTGCTTTAAAAGGACCTCTTCATGGCGGTGCGAACGAAAATGTAATGAAGATGTTAAAAGAGATTGGTGAAGAAGAAAATGTAGAGTCCTATATTCATAACGCACTTCAAAATAAAGTTAAGATTATGGGATTTGGCCATCGCGTATATGAAAATGGTGACCCACGTGCGAAACATTTACGTGAAATGTCTAAGAGATTATGCGTGCTTTTAGGAGAAGAGAAATGGTATAATATGTCTATCAAAATCGAAGACATTGTCACAAAAGAAAAAGGTCTTCCACCAAATGTCGATTTCTATTCTGCTTCTGTTTACCATTGTTTAGGAATTGATCATGATTTATTTACACCAATCTTTGCGATTAGTCGTATGTCAGGTTGGTTAGCTCATATTTTAGAGCAATATGAAAACAACCGTTTAATCCGTCCGCGTGCTGATTATAATGGACCAACGCATCAACGTTATATCCCATTAGCGCAACGATAATTTAAAAACACTATTTTGATAGTGTAAATACACTTTCAAAAGTCTGATTTTTTTGCAAAGATGTAATGATTGGAATATTTTAATTTGACTAACGGTTTGAACTGAGGGTTTTATTCCCTCAGTTTCATACATATGAAATTTCAAACATGGGGGTTATCACAGTGACGACAGGAGAAAAAATTACTGTAACGAATGGTGTTATGAATGTACCGAACAATCCAATTATTCCTTTTATTGAAGGAGATGGAATTGGACCAGATATTTGGGCAGCAGCATCTCGTGTATTAGAAGCGGCTGTTGAAAAAGCTTATGATGGTGAGAAGAAAATCGTTTGGAAAGAAGTGCTTGCAGGGGAAAAAGCATTCAACCAAACAGGTGAATGGTTACCAGAAGAGACGTTAAATGAGATCCGTGAATACTTGATTGCAATTAAAGGCCCACTTACAACTCCTGTTGGTGGTGGTATCCGTTCTCTAAACGTAGCACTTCGTCAAGAATTAGATTTATACGTATGTTTACGTCCAGTTCGTTATTTTGAAGGTGTTCCTTCACCTGTAAAACGTCCGGAAGATACTGATATGGTAATTTTCCGTGAAAATACAGAAGACATTTATGCTGGTATTGAATATGCACAAGGATCTCCAGAAGCGCAAAAAGTGCTTGAGTTCTTAAAAGAAACAATGGGTGTAAATAAAATTCGCTTCCCAGAAACATCAGGAATTGGTATTAAACCAATTTCAGAAGAAGGGACAAAGCGTCTTGTTCGTGCTGCGATTCAATATGCAATTAACGAAAAACGCTCTTCTGTTACATTAGTTCATAAAGGAAACATTATGAAATTTACAGAAGGTGCTTTCAAAAACTGGGGTTATGAAGTAGCGGAACAAGAATTCAGTGATAAAGTATTTACTTGGGCTGAATATGACCGCATTGTTGAAAAAGATGGTAAAGATGCAGCGAATAAAGCGATGGCAGCAGCTGAAGAAGCTGGCAAAATCATCGTTAAAGATTCTATTGCAGATATCTTCTTACAACAAATTTTAACACGTCCACGTGAGTTCGATGTTGTTGCAACAATGAACTTAAATGGCGATTATATTTCTGATGCACTTGCAGCACAAGTAGGTGGCATTGGTATTGCACCTGGTGCAAACATTAACTATGTTACTGGGCATGCTATTTTTGAAGCTACACATGGTACAGCTCCAAAATATGCAGGTTTAGATAAAGTAAATCCATCTTCTGTCCTTCTTTCAGGAGTATTATTATTAGAGCATTTAGGATGGAATGAAGCTGCGAAATTAGTAACTGCTTCAGTAGAAAAAACAATTGCTTCAAAAGTGGTAACATATGACTTCGCACGTCTTATGGATGGTGCAACTGAAGTGAAATGTTCTGAATTTGCTGATGCCCTTATTAATAATATGGACTTAGCGGTAATCAAAAACGCATAATTTAAAGTGAGGGAGAAATTATGACAATCAAACGCAAAAAAGTATCAGTCATCGGTGCAGGATTTACAGGAGCAACAACAGCATTCTTATTAGGACAAAAAGAGCTTGCAGATGTTGTATTGGTGGACATTCCACAACTGGAAAATCCAACAAAAGGGAAAGCGTTAGATATGTTAGAAGCAAGCCCTATACAAGGTTTTGACGCTAACATTATCGGCACGTCTGATTACGCAGATACTGCTGATTCTGACGTTGTTGTTATTACAGCGGGTATTGCACGTAAACCAGGTATGAGCCGTGATGATTTAGTAGCGACAAACTCTAAAATTATGAAAAGTATTACACAAGATATCGTAAAACATTCACCAAACGCAATTATTGTTGTGTTAACAAATCCAGTTGACGCAATGACATATTCTGTATTTAAAGAAGCTGGATTCCCGAAAGAGCGCGTTATCGGTCAATCTGGTGTATTAGATACAGCTCGTTTTCGTACATTCATCGCACAAGAATTAAATCTTTCTGTTAAAGACATTACAGGATTCGTTCTTGGTGGTCACGGTGATGATATGGTACCTCTTGTACGTTATTCTTATGCAGGCGGTATTCCGTTAGAAACATTAATTCCAAAAGAGCGCTTAGATGCAATCGTAGAACGTACGCGTAAAGGCGGCGGTGAAATTGTAAGTTTACTAGGAAACGGTAGTGCATACTACGCACCAGCTGCTTCTTTAGTTGAAATGACTGAAGCGATCTTAAAAGATCAACGCCGCGTATTACCGGCTATCGCATACCTTGAAGGTGAATATGGATATAGTGACCTTTACCTAGGTGTACCAGTAATTCTAGGTGGTAACGGAATTGAAAAAATTATCGAATTAGAACTTCGTGAAGAAGAAAAAGAAGCGTTAGATCGTTCAGTAGAATCTGTACGTAACGTTATGAAAGTTCTTGTTTAATACAAAATATATGGTAGAAAAAGATTCGGACTCCGAATCTTTTTCTACTATTTAGAGTATTATTTTTTTAAAATAACATGAAAACGCTATCATTAATTGTATCCTACAATGGAAACATAGACTTATAATATACAGTGCCCTCATTATAGTAGCGCTTCGGATAATATATTGCTTTTGGTAGGATAATAAAATAAAACTTGGAGGGGGATTGTAACATGTTAAAGAAAAAAATTCAAATTGGTCGTCGAATGGATGAGATTACAGTAGGAGAAAAGTTATCTATCACTGAAAAAATTGAGGATAAAGATCTATTATTGTATTTAGGATTAACAAATGATTCCAATCCGTTATATATCCAGCATGATTATGCATCCCAAACTCCGTATGAAAAGCCAATTGTACCAAGCATTATGTTAACGGGTATAATTACAACGGCAGTTACAAAATATTTACCAGGTCCAGGTAGTCATGTTGTTAGGAAAGATCTAACTTTTGTGAAACCAGTTCATCATTATGAAACATTGCAAATTCATTTTGAAGTTGTAGCGGTTTCGGAGGAAGAACATACAATTGATATGCGTGTATTCGCTTATGATGAAAATGAAGAAGTAGTTGTAAAGGGTGTATTAACGGTAGCACCGCCTTACAAATCGGCTTCTATTTTAGAAAAAGCATTAGATAATTTTTAATAATGAGTTCGTGTGTAATAAAAAATCGTACTAATCTATCATATGATAGATTAGTACGATTTTAAGTATAACTTAACTGAAAAAACCTTCTACAAACCCTTCTGAGAAATCAACGATGCTAGTTTGTAATGTTCCCCAGTTTGAAAAGCAGACAGTAAAACCAACTACAAATAATAAAGTGAAGCCAAGTAGTACCCATTTTTTGCGATTCATTTTGAATTCCCCTCTTAATTTATGAATCTTTATGTCCGAATTTAATAATGTTAATTGTTACATTTTAAGGAGAGAGAAGTCAAGTGGGTATCTGTCTTTAACCACGTGGCCAAAGAATAATAAACACACCAATAAGGCAAACCGCTGCACCAGCCCAATCGAACAAATCAGGTGTTTTCTTATCAATCATCCATCCCCATAGTAAACTCATTACAATAAACACGCCGCCGTAAGCTGCGTATATACGGCCGAAACTAGAAAATACTTGGAATGTTGCAATTACGCCGTATAAGCATAAAATGATCCCGCCAATTAGGCCAAACCAAATGGAACCGCCTTCTCTTATCCATTTCCAGATGAGGTATCCACCACCAATTTCAGCTAGTCCGGCAAGAATGAAAATAACAGCTGCTTTAAACATGAATATGTACCATCGCTTTCTATTAGATATATTTTCCTGTATAACTATAGTACAATCAAACTTAGTGAATAGACAATTCTATTGAGAGGGGAATTGTTTTCTAGTATGATGAGAATAACGGGGAAATACTAGGATGAAGAAGGTTTCAAGTCTATAACTTGGAGGAAGAGAATGAGTAATAGAATTTTAGTTGTTGATGATGAGGAGTTTATTTTAACTTTAATTGAATTTAATTTGCAGCAAGCAGGATTTGAAGTCATAACAGCAATGGATGGCGAAGTGGCACTGCATAAAGCGACAACTGAACGTCCAGACCTGATCATATTAGATTTAATGCTTCCGAAAATGGATGGTATGGAAGTGTGTAAAGAATTACGTTTACAGCGTATTATGACACCTATTTTAATGTTAACAGCGAAAGATGATGAATTTGATAAGGTGTTAGGTCTTGAGCTTGGGGCAGATGATTATATGACAAAGCCGTTTAGTCCGAGGGAAGTTGTTGCTCGTGTGAAGGCAATTTTACGTCGTACGAAATTGCAAGAAGAACAAGTTCCAGAAGTGCAGGATGAAAATAGCATTATGATTACTGATTTAAAAATTTTACCTGAGTTTTACGAGGCGTATTTCCAGGGGGAAAAGCTAGAGCTAACGCCGAAAGAATTTGAGCTACTTGTATATTTAGCAAAAAATAAGGGCCGTGTGTTAACACGTGATCAGTTACTAAGTGCTGTATGGAACTATGATTTTGCTGGAGATACAAGAATCGTCGATGTTCATATTAGTCATTTACGAGATAAAATTGAAAAGAATACGAAAAAGCCAGCATACATTAAAACAATTCGTGGATTAGGTTATAAATTAGAGGAGCCAAAGGGGGATGAATAAATTCCGCTCGAGGCTTCTCTTTACATTTGTTTCTCTGATTATTCTTATTTTAGTTGGACTAGGGGTACTGCTCGAAACGGTGTTTGAGAACTACTATATTGATCACGCGAAAGAAAGAACAGTAAAAGAGACAAGATATGTTGCTTCATTGGTAGAGGTAGAAGGCATTGATCGCGTTTTAAAAAAGCCAAACATATTTGAGCAATTTGAAGAGCAAGTTCCTGTTTCAATTATATTTGTTGATGAAGAGAAGAAGGTCAAATATAGTAACAGCAAAGAATCTGTATTTAGTCAAGCAACAATTGAGGAACTTTCCTCTGAAACAGCAAAACAAAAAAATAGAGTGATTACGAAGGAAACAAGTGATAACAATGTATTTTATCATGCAGTGTTTGTTCAAGATACAGAGGGGAAACAAGGGTATATCATTATAAAGAGTACAATAGCTCCTTTGCAAGATGTTCACCAAAAAACGTGGGGATTATTAATTATAGGATTTGTGATTGCTTGTCTTGTTGTTGTTTTTCTTGGTGTGAAAATTACAGGTCAATATATTCGTCCGATAGAGTCTGTTACGAAAGTAGCGATTGAATTAGCGAAGGGGAATTATAAGGCACGTGCTTATGAAAGTCATTCAGATGAAACTGGGATGTTAAGTAAGGCAATTAATATTTTAGCGCGTAATTTACAAGAAATGACGTTAGAGCAAGAAATGCAACAAGATCGTTTACATACACTGATTGAAAATATGGGAAGCGGTATGATTTTAATTGATAGCCGCGGCTATATAAGTCTTGTGAACCGCTCGTATAAAGAGATTTTTCATGTAACGGATGAAGAATATTTAGATCGCTTATACTATGAAGCGTTTCTTCATGCAGAAATCATTGAACTTGTGGAAGAAATTTTTATGACAGAAGTAAAAGTGCGGAAGCAAATGCTGCTGCCACTTAGTATTGAAAGAAAACATTTTGAAGTATATGGCGCGCCGATTATCGGGACGAATCATGAGTGGAAAGGGATTGTTCTTGTATTCCACGATATAACAGAACTAAAGAAACTAGAGCAAATGCGAAAAGACTTTTTAGCGAATGTTTCCCATGAACTAAAAACGCCAATTACTTCTATTAAAGGATTTTCTGAAACACTACTTGATGGAGCGATGGAAAATCAACAGTTTTGTGAGCATTTTTTACACATTATTTTAAAGGAAAGCGAACGTATGCAAGGCTTAATCGAAGACTTGTTGGATCTATCAAAGATTGAACAACAAGGCTTTAAGCTAAATATGGGTACCGTTGATATAAAAGGATTACTGGAAGAAATTCAAATGGTACTAGATAAAAAGTCACAAGATAAAGATATTATTTTACAAGTGGACATTAACAAGTCAGTTTTTGTTATTGGGGATTCTAGTCGGTTGAAGCAAATCTTTATCAATTTAATTAACAATGCAATTCTGTATACACCTTCTGGAGGTACTGTATCTGTTAAGTTGTTTGAAGATGATCATAGTGTATATATCAAAGTGTCTGATACAGGAATTGGGATTAGTAAAGAGGAAATTCCACGTATTTTTGAACGTTTTTATCGGGTAGATAAAGCAAGAAGTCGAAACACAGGCGGGACAGGGCTTGGATTATCGATTGTAAAACATTTAGTAGAAGCGCATCATGGGACAGTTACTGTAGAGAGTGAAGTAGGAGAAGGAACAACATTTACAGTAACCTTGCAAAAAGTCGCTTTAGGGAAATGAGTTTCACATTCCCTTAGATGATGGACATTTACATTATATTAACAATAGCTTCATTAAACATTAATAAAGTCCTGTTAATATAATAGATGAAAACCCCTTCATCCAAGGAGTAATTTTGGACGAGAATAGGTGCTCTATTCTCGTCACTTCCCTTTTTGTGAAATTGCTTTATGTAACTTTTGTCAAAGTGTTATACGAATAGGATACGGAGATTTCATTCATGAGATATTGTGAAAACATCTCCATTGTATATTAAATATATGTAGTAGGAAGAACCGTTGTTTTTCTTCTCTCTGTTAGTCGTGTTAATATAGAGAGAAGGAAAAGACGGTTTTTTCTATATAAAAACTCGTTGAAAATTTGTATGAGGAGGTTTTCGATTTGGAAAAAAAGGTTGTATTAGTCGATGGAAATAATATCGCGTATCGTGCTTTCTTTGCACTGCCGCTTTTAAATAATGACAAAGGTATACATACGAACGCAATTTATGGTTTTACGATGATGTTAATGAGAATATTAGAAGAGGAAAAACCAACGCATATGCTTGTTGCGTTTGATGCGGGGAAAACAACATTTCGCCACAAAACATTTAGTGAATATAAAGGAGGGCGTCAAAAAACGCCGCCTGAATTGTCAGAGCAATTCCCATTTATTCGTGAGCTACTAGACGCGTTTCATGTGCCACGTTATGAGTTAGAGAACTATGAAGCAGATGACATTATGGGTACACTGGCAAAAGAAGCGAGTGAACAAGGTGCCCACGTAAAAGTTATTTCTGGAGATAAAGATTTACTGCAGCTTGTTTCTGATAACACGCTTGTATGTATTCCGCGTAAAGGAATTACAGAAGTAGATGAATATACGAAAGAAGCTTTATTTGAAAAATATAGTTTATCACCACAGCAAATTATCGATATGAAGGGTCTCATGGGAGATCAATCTGATAATATTCCAGGTGTGCCAGGTGTTGGTGAGAAGACGGCAATTAAATTGTTAACGCAATTTGAAACAGTAGAAGCCGTATATGAGAACATAGACAAAGTAAGCGGAAAGAAACTAAAAGAAAAATTAGAAGCAAATAAAGAGCAAGCGCTCATGAGTAAAGAACTTGCGACGATTATTACGGATGCTCCGATTACAGTACATGTGGATGATATCGAATATAAAGGATATGAAGCGAGTGACGTCATTCCGATGTTCGAGAATTTAGGCTTTACTTCCTTATTAAATAAGCTTGGTGCGTCTTCTGAAGAAACGGCGCCAGCTGAATTAGATGATATTTTGTTTGATATTGTAGAAGAAGTAACAGAAGAGATGCTACAGCAAGATAGTGCGATTATTGTGGAAGTACAAGAAGATAATTACCATAGAGCCGACATTCAAGGGTTTGGTATTCAAAATGAAAATGGTTGCTATTTCATTCCGAGTGATATTGCGCTCAAATCTGAAGCTTTTATGAAGTGGCTTGCAGATGATGAAATGAAAAAGTATACGTTTGATGCGAAACGTGCCATTGTTGCACTTAAGTGGAAAGGTGTAGAAATTAGAGGGGTCGATTTTGACTTGCTAATTGCCGCTTATTTACTTGATCCAGCTGATACAGATAAAGATTTCCGTGCCGTAGCGAAAATGAAAGAAACACATGCTGTTCAATCTGATGAAGAGGTATATGGAAAAGGTGCAAAACGTACGGTTCCTGAGCAAGAGGTAGTGGCAGAACACGTAGCTCGAAAAGTACATGTACTATACGATGTGCACAAAACATTTGTAGAAGAACTACAGAACAATGAACAATATGAACTGTTTACGGAGCTAGAAATGCCGCTTGCCCGTGTGTTAGCTGAAATGGAAGTAAAAGGCGTCAAGGTTGATACAGAGCGCTTACGTAATATGGGAGTTGAGCTTGCTGGAAGGCTTAAGGAAATGGAACGAGAAATTTATGAGCTTGCTGGAACAGAGTTTAACATTAACTCACCGAAGCAGCTCGGCGTAGTTTTATTTGAAAACTTAAATTTACCGGTTATTAAAAAGACAAAAACAGGATATTCTACATCGGCTGATGTATTGGACAAATTAATGGGGCATCATGAAATTATCCCTAATATCTTACATTATCGTCAATTAGGGAAATTGAATTCTACCTACATTGAAGGATTATTAAAGGTAGTTCATGAAGATTCTTCTAAAATTCATACCCGTTTTAACCAAGTACTGACGCAAACGGGCCGACTAAGCTCTACAGAACCAAATTTACAAAATATCCCGATTCGCTTAGAGGAAGGAAGAAAGATTCGCCAAGCATTCATTCCTTCAAAAGAAGGATGGGTTATGTATGCAGCCGATTATTCACAAATTGAACTGCGTGTCTTGGCGCATATTGCAAACGACAAAGGGTTAGTGGAAGCGTTCCAGCATGATATGGATATTCATACGAAAACAGCAATGGACGTATTTGGCGTTGGAAAAGATGAAGTAACATCGAATATGAGACGTCAGGCAAAAGCTGTTAACTTTGGAATTGTATATGGTATTAGCGATTATGGACTTTCGCAAAACTTAGGAATTACACGAAAAGCGGCAGGGGAATTTATTGAAAAGTATTTTGCGAGTTTCCCTGGAGTAAAAGAATATATGGATGAGATTGTACAAGAAGCAAAGCAAAAAGGGTATGTTTCTACATTATTAAATCGCCGTCGTTATATTCCAGAAATTACGAGTCGCAATTTTAATTTACGCGGCTTTGCTGAGCGTACTGCGATGAATACTCCAATTCAAGGTAGTGCAGCTGATATTATAAAAAAAGCGATGATTATTATGGCAGACCGCCTAGAAGAAGAAGGTTTACAAGCGCGTCTTCTTCTTCAAGTACACGATGAATTAATTTTTGAAGTGCCAAAAGAAGAAGTAGAAAAGTTAGAGAAGCTTGTACCTGAAGTAATGGAGCATGCAATTGAACTTGCAGTTCCGCTAAAAGTTGATTACTCTTACGGTCCAACTTGGTATGACGCAAAATAAGGAAGTGATTGAATGCCTGAATTACCAGAGGTTGAAAATGTTAGAAGGACACTTGAAAACCTTGTAACGGGAAAAATAATTAAAGATGTGATTGTAACATATCCAAAATTAGTAAAGCGACCAGATGACGCTGAGCTCTTTAAAGAAATGTTACGCGGTGAAACGATTGAACGGATTGAACGAAGAGGTAAGTTTTTACTTCTTTATGTAACAAAGTACGTTATTGTTTCACACTTGCGTATGGAGGGGAAATATTTACTTCATAAAGAGGACGAACCAATTGATAAACATACGCACGTGCGTTTTCAGTTTACAGATGGTACAGAGTTACACTATAAAGATGTGAGAAAGTTTGGTACGATGCACCTCTTTAAAAAAGGTGAAGAATTCGACAAAATGCCACTTGCTGATTTAGGGCCTGAGCCATTTGACGCTGAACTGACACCAGGATATTTGCAGGAGAGATTGAAAAAGACAAACCGCAAAATAAAAGTTGTACTATTAGATCAACGTCTTTTAGTTGGGCTTGGGAATATATATGTAGATGAAGTTTTATTCCGTTCCGGGATTCACCCAGAACGAGAAGCTTCATCTTTAACGAAAGCCGAAATAGAAAAAATTCATGAGGCAACTGTCGCAACATTAGCGGAGGCTGTTGAGCGCGGAGGAAGTACAATCAGAACGTATATCAATTCGCAAGGACAAATCGGCTCGTTCCAAGAGCTTCTAAATGTGTATGGAAGAAAAGGTGAACCATGCGTAACGTGTGGGAGTGTGATTGAAAAGACAGTGGTTGGTGGACGAGGAACGCATTATTGCCCTATGTGCCAGCCAAAAAGCTAAGAAAGATATTGTTTTCTAATAACATCGGATAGGTATTTGTCATATACATACAGCAAAGCTATGTATAGGGAAGGAGCTTACCGATGTATCATTATTTCTCTCTTGTTTTATTAGCTTTTACATTAAGTTTAGACAGCTGTAGTGTAGGGCTTACGTATGGTTTGCGGAGCGTGAGGATTCCGTTAAAATCGATACTTATCATTGGAATGTGTTCAGCGGCTGTCATGCTTGTTTCGATGGGAATTGGACATATGATTGCTAAGGTGTTTTCTCCAGTGATTGCAACGCGCATTGGCGGAATCGTTTTAGTGGCTATTGGTGCATGGGTGTTGTATCAGTTTTTTCGGAGTGAGAAAAAAGACGAACCGCAGCAAGAAGAGAAAGTTTGGAAGTTAGAAATTGCTTCGCTTGGATTAGTCATTCAAATTTTACGGAAGCCGACTGTTGCCGATTTTGATAAATCAGGCACAATTTCTGGTGGAGAAGCCTTGCTTTTGGGGATCGCTCTTTCAGTAGACTCGTTTGGAGCAGGAATTGGTGCATCCTTACTGGGATATACGCCTGCTATGATGGCGGTGTTAGTTGCCGTTATGAGCTCTCTGTTTTTATTTATTGGAATGAGGCTAGGAACGGTTTTATCGAATATGCGATGGTTACAAAAATTTACGTTTCTACCTGGGATTTTACTTATTATTATTGGAATTTGGAAAATGTAAGTGGGAGCGTGGAACATAAGTTTCACGCTTCTATTTGTAAGGAGGAGAATGATGACAATTGTAATTGGATTAACAGGAGGCATTGCAAGTGGGAAAAGCACTGTTTCGCAAATGTTTCGTGAGTTAAACATTCCTGTTATAGATGCGGATATTATTGCTAGGGAAGTTGTAGAACAAGGTAAAGAAGCATATAAAGAAATTGTAGAGGTATTTGGTGAAGAAATACTGCAAGCAAATGGGGAGCTAGATCGTCAAAAGCTTGGAAGTATTGTATTTCATAATGAAGAAAAACGATTGCATTTAAACAAAATCGTTCATCCTGCTGTTCGGAAAGAAATGAATGCTCAGAAGGATATGTACATAAAGGAAGGCGTGCAAGCGGTTGTACTAGATATTCCACTTTTATTTGAAAGTAAGCTAACGAGTCTTGTTGATCAAATTTTAGTTGTAGCTGTATCACCTAGTACGCAGTTAGAGCGTTTAATGAAGCGGAATGGTTTTATAGAAGAGGAAGCGAAAGCACGCATTCATTCACAAATGTCTTTAGCAGAGAAAGTAACATTAGCTAATAAAGTTATTTATAATGATGGCACAATTGCCGAGACAAAAGCACAATTACAGCTCATTTTAAAAGAGTGGAACATCATTAATTAAAAAAATGTAAAATTAGTGAAAATGCTTAGTGACATATCTCCTTTTTGTGTTATACTATTATTGGGATTAGAGATAAATAGTATAACGCATTCAAGGGGGATAACATATTATGATTCGTGTGGCAATTAATGGATTTGGACGTATTGGGAGAATGGTATTTCGTCAAGCAATAAAAGAAAGCGCATTCGAAATTGTAGCAATCAACGCAAGCTATCCATCAGAAACATTAGCGCATTTAATCAAGTATGATACAGTTCATGGCAAGTTTGACGGAACAGTAGAAGCATTTGAAGATCATTTATTAGTGGATGGGAAAATGATTCGCCTTCTAAACAACCGCGATCCAAAAGAATTGCCTTGGAAAGACTTAGGTGTTGAAGTTGTAATCGAAGCAACGGGTAAATTTAATGCAAAAGAAAAAGCGATTCTTCACGTAGAAGCTGGGGCGAAGAAGGTTATTTTAACGGCACCTGGTAAAAATGAAGATATAACAGTTGTAGTTGGTGTAAACGAAGAACAATTAGATATTACAAAACATACTGTTATTTCAAATGCATCTTGTACAACAAACTGTTTAGCGCCTGTTGTTAAGGTGTTAGATGAACAGTTCGGAATTGAAAACGGTTTAATGACAACTGTTCACGCTTATACAAATGACCAAAAAAATATTGATAACCCACATAAAGATTTACGAAGAGCACGTGCTTGTGGACAGTCTATTATTCCTACAACAACAGGTGCTGCGAAAGCATTAGCGAAAGTTCTTCCGCACTTAAATGGAAAACTTCACGGAATGGCACTTCGCGTTCCAACACCAAACGTGTCTCTTGTTGATTTAGTAGTAGATGTAAAACGTGATGTAACAGTTGAAGAAATTAATGAAGCGTTTAAAACTGTTGCAAACGGTGCGCTGAAAGGAATTGTAGAGTTCAGCGAAGAACCTCTTGTTTCTATTGATTTTAATACAAATACACATTCTGCTATCATTGATGGCCTATCTACAATGGTAATGGGAGAGCGTAAAGTTAAAGTGCTTGCTTGGTATGATAACGAGTGGGGTTACTCTCGCCGTGTTGTAGATCTTGTGAAGTTAGTTGTCACTGAACTAGCAAAACAAGAAAATGTACAACACATTTAATGATAGAAAAGGAGGCAAGCGATTGCTTGTCTTCTTTTTTTGTACTTTTTTTGAAAAGGAAAAATATTATTCAAGTATATCTTTGTGAATGGTACATATGAAAAAACATTGTGATTGCTGTATTTGTGAATTAAATATTCTTTTTGGGAAAAAGTAAAGAAGAGAATATGACAAAAAAACGAAAAAACTGTTGTTGCAAAATGAAAATAAACAAAGTATACTAACACTCGTAAACTTAAGAGCTGAGGTACGTAGTCACTACTTAAAGGGTTAGGACCTCTCTGGACTAACTTTCCCCCGTGGTAGTGGAGCAAGCCAAATTGCAAATTAGTTTTCAATTCGAACAGTTAGATTAAATTTACAAGGGGGAACTGTAGAATGGATACTATGGACACGATGGGCCGTCACGTAATCGCTGAACTTTGGGATTGCGATTTTGACAAGCTTAATGATATGCCGTTTATTGAACAATTATTTGTGGATGCAGCACTAAGAGCAGGTGCTGAAGTACGTGAGGTTGCTTTTCATAAGTTTGCACCGCAGGGTGTAAGTGGAGTGGTAATCATTTCGGAATCACACTTAACAATTCATAGCTTTCCAGAGCACGGTTATGCAAGTATTGATGTTTATACTTGTGGGGATCGTATTGATCCAAATGTTGCTGCAGAGTATATTGCAGAAGGTTTAAATGCGAAAACGCGAGAGAGCATCGAGCTTCCTCGAGGCACAGGTAGCTTCGAAATTAAGCATAGAGAAACAAAAGCTCTTTAAAAAAAAACATAATTGATTTAAAATGTAAAGAGGTGTATAATGCACCTCTTTTTTTAGTTTATATAAGGTGGAATTTCTGTTAGTAAGAGAACCATACCAATTAAATTTTTATGAGGAAACGAATCTCCTGTCTAATTATGTTGTTTTTAATGGATTTTGAGTTGGGAGTATTACTACCCATGAAAGTAGGGTAAGTGTGAAGTTGAAGTGGTAAGCATAGATAAATAGGTTATATAATGTTGTATATATTTTCACGTGTAAGTAAAGTAAGAAAAATAAAGATTAAATTGCAAGGGAGTGAATGAGTTGCGTTGTCCATCCTGTTTTCATAATGGTACAAGAGTATTGGATTCACGTCCGGTAGATGAGGGGCGCTCCATTCGAAGAAGAAGAGAGTGTGAAAGTTGTTTAAATCGATTTACGACATTTGAACGAGTAGAAGAACCACCTCTTATTGTTGTAAAAAAAGAGGGAACAAGAGAAGAGTTTAATAAAGAAAAGATTTTGCGTGGATTAATTAAAGCGTGTGAAAAAAGACCTGTATCATTAAAACAATTAGAAGAAGTAACGCAAAATGTAGAGCGTGAACTTCGAAATTTAGGAATATCAGAAGTGAAAAGCGATATGATCGGCGAAATCGTCATGGAAGCACTTCGAGATATTGATGATGTTGCTTATGTACGATTTGCTTCTGTATATCGTCAATTTAAAGATTTAAATGTATTTATTGAAGAATTAAAAGATATACTGCAAAAAGAACGAGAATAAAGTGGAACTTGGAGCCTACAAATAGTGGGGGAAAGAGCTAGAAGCGTAAGCTATTAGCTCTTTTTCACTAAGGAGTTATATACGTAGAATGGGCGAAAGAAAGGAATTGCAAGGATGGAAAAACAGTCATGGATGGAGCTATTGCCAATTGATCGTTATAAAGTAAGTGCAAAAGGGTTGCTGCATAGTTACGATCGCAAGGTATTAACGATGTTATATCAACCATTAGTAGGTAGCAAGGCTTTTAGCCTATACATGACGATGTGGGGAGAGTTAGAGCAGGATCGTGTATTTGGAAAAGAGAATACACATCACTCTCTTATGGTAACGATGCAAATGCAGCTTCCAGAAGTGTATGAAGAACGGGTGAAATTAGAAGCGATTGGGCTTTTAAACGTATATATAAAAAAAGAAAAAGATATTCGAATGTTTATATACGAGCTTCAGTCGCCGTTATCACCAAAACAATTTTTTGATGATATTGTCCTGAGCATCTTCTTGTATAATCGATTGAGTCGTGCAAAATATAATCAAGTTAAGCAATATTTCTTAGAAGAAGAGTTTGATTTTACTTCTTATGAAAATGTTACGCATTCCTTTAATGATGTATTTGGGTCTTTTAATCCAGGTCAATTTGAACATGCACAAGAGGAACTTCGAATTCCGAGTAACGCAGTTATGCCTGGCAATGCGAAAGGAACGGCTCCTAATCTTTGGAACGATTTCTTTGATTTTTCTTTATTTGTGGAAGGGTTATCGACTCTTGTGCCGCGAAAAGCGATTACGGATCAAGTGCGGGAATGTGTGGTTACACTTTCCTATGTGTATGGTGTGGATGTGCTATCGATGCAAAACATTGTGCTTGGAGCAATGACAGAACTGCAAACGATTGATATGGAAAGGCTTCGCAAAGGAGCGCGTGATTGGTATCAATTCGAAAATGGTCAAGCGCTTCCAGTGTTAAGTGAACGAGTGCAGCCTCATTCTTCACGTACGATGAAAGAGAAAGAGCCGTCTACCCAAGAAGAGATGCTCATTAAACAGCTGGAAGAGATTCCACCAAAACAATTGTTAAAAGAAATCTCAGGCGGTGCAGAAGCGACAAAAGCAGATTTGCAAATTGTAGAAGAAGTAATGATGAATCAAAAATTAACGCCAGGTGTTGTCAATGTACTGATTTATTATGTAATGCTGCGTTCAGATATGAAGCTTTCCAAAACATATGTTGAGAAAATCGCAGGGCATTGGGCACGAAAAAAGGTCGGTACCGTATCAGAAGCAATGGCATTGGCGAAAGAAGAGAATCGCCAATATCAAGAGTGGGCTGAGACGAAGAAGAAGGGCCGTACATCGAAAAAAACAGTACGGAAAGAAATGGTGCCAGATTGGCTGAAAGAACAAGCGAAGGAACAACCAAAAGAACAGTCTAAAGATCTTGCAAATGTGCCGGAAAAACCGAGCAAGTTAGAAGAAGAAAGAAAGAGATTGGAAGAAGAGTTAAAAAAATATAAGCGTGATTAATAGAGGAGAATGAACGCTCTTTGAGGTGAAAGAATGGAGCATATTCAAAATTCATTTGCAAAGTTAATGCAAAATGAAAATTTTAAAAATAGATATGAAGTGTTAAAAGCAGAAGTTATGGCTCATCCGCGTATAAAAGAGTTTGTAGAAGAACATAAAGGTGAAGTCACGACTTCCATGATAGAGCGAAGTCTTGTGAAGCTATATGAATACATTGGACAAAGCGTTGGATGCGCAGATTGCCCAAACTTAGAATCCTGTAAAAATATGATTCAAGGGTATGAACCGAAATTGATTATTCAAGGTAAGATGATTGATATTCAATATGATCGCTGCGTAAGAAAAGTGGCTTATGATGAGAGGAAGAAACAAGAGAAGCTCATTCAAAGTGTATATATGCCGAAGGATATATTGCAGGCGTCTATGTCTTCTCTCGATTTATCTGATGGAAATCGCTTTGAAGCAATTCGTGCTGCGAATGAATTTTTAAGTGAGTATGAGCCAGGGAAGAAAGTACAGGCATTGTACTTCTATGGACCGTTTGGTGTTGGGAAAACATTTGTTTTGGGAGCAATTGCTAATGAGTTGGCTCAGAGGAAGGTCAGTTCAATGATTGTATATTTGCCTGAATTTTTACGTGAAATAAAAAGTTCGCTGCAAAATAATACGATTAGCGAAAAAATTGACGCAGTAAAATATGTGCCGGTATTAATGTTAGATGATATTGGAGCAGAAGCGATGTCAAGCTTTGTCCGTGATGATGTACTAGGTGCCATTTTACAATTCCGTATGCTTGAAAACTTACCAACGTTCTTTACGTCTAATTTTGATTTTAAACAGTTAGAACATCATTTAACGTATACACAGCGCGGAGAAGCAGAAGAAATGAAGGCGGCTCGGATTATGGAGCGCATTAAATATTTAGCGAAGCCGGTTCCGATTGGCGGGAAAAACCGTCGTCATACGTAAAGAGCGAGCATAATGCTTGCTCTTTTTATTTATCTATACGTTTGAAAATTCATACGAGCTTGTATCATTTTTTTTCTACTCCCTTAATATATATAAAATTAGCAAGGATTATAGGATGAAGCTTTCATCAGTATGGAGAAGTTATTTCTACATAGAGCCCAGCTTACACGAACTGAACTCTTATGGGGCTTGAGAGAAAGCAACTCTGTAAGCGGGATAAAAGGGGGGGCAAGAGTGATTGAAATTTGTTTCGAAGAAAAAAATGATGCTGCGCACGTATATCAACAACTGATAAAGAGAACGGAAAAGCTATATAAAGAAACGAGTGTTTATTTATATGAACAAAAGGTAACAATTCATATTCCAATATGCGAATCGAATTATATTGAGAAAGTTTTAATACCAGTACTCCTTTATTTTATTGTTAATATAAAACAAAATGAATGGATTCGTGCCATTTTAAAAGAAAAGTTTTTTTACGAAGAACAAGAAGAATGCCATCAAATTTTACATATGGCACATGCTATTTTAAATGGAAAACGAAAAGGGCTTGCTTCGGATTTAACACGTAATCAAATTGAAGATCGTATTATGTCTTCTTTAAAAGGGTGGATCTGTGACCCGCTTTCGTTTTCTTTTTCATCTTATATTCGTTTTCGTCTCCGCGCATATAGGGAGATGATTCATCGACTTGCGGAAGTAGCGATTGATGAATATAAAATGGAACAAGAATATCAAATGTTTGTAGAAATGCTACGGCAACAGGTGAGTAGCCGTAAATCACGGTTATCTTGCATACATCTTGTATTTGATGAAAGCTTTATTTTTTATGATGAAAAAGGAATACGTTTAAAGCAGGAGAAATTGGTTCAATATATAGATGAGGAGTTACTAACTAAGCAGAGTGTATATATTGACACGAAGGTAATTGCACCGCTTCTTTCTATTGCACCGAAAACGATTTATTTGTATACGAAAGAGCAAGATCACAATATGATCGTTACCCTTCAAAATGTATTTCAAGAACGAGTTCAATTATGTGCACTACATGAATTTGAGCGCAACGTGAAAAATTTAAAAAATAAGGGGAACGCCCTTGATTTTCTAAGTTTTTGAGCATATAATTACCTACATAAATGAAATATATTGAAATGTCACGATGAGGACAAGAGTAATTTGCTACGATTCTCAGAGAGGGAAGCCTTAGGGTGTGAGCTTCCTAGTACGAGTTTATTACTTACCACCTCTAAACTTTAGCAGTGAACGTTTTTCTAGTAATTGCTAACGGTCAACACCGTTATGTTGTACTTGAGCAATTAACAATTTGGTTAATTGAAACAAGGGTGGAACCACGAATTCAACACTCGTCCCTTTTTACGGGATGAGTGTTTTTTATTTTGAGAAAAAGAGGAGTGACCAGTGATGGCAGATGTAGTTAAAATTACTTTCCCTGATGGAGCTGTGAAGGAGTTTCCAAAAGGAACAACAACTGAAGAAATCGCAGCTTCTATTAGCCCAGGCTTAAAGAAAAAGGCTGTGGCTGGAAAATTAAATGATGAGATGATTGATCTTCGTACACCAATCGAAGAAGATGGTGCAGTTTCAATCATTACATTAGACTCTGAAGATGGCTTGTACATTTTACGTCATTCAACAGCTCATCTTTTAGCGCAAGCGTTAAAACGTTTATATAAAGATGTGAAACTTGGTATTGGTCCAGTAATTGAAAATGGCTTCTACTACGATATCGATATGGAAGAGGCAATTACAGTTGAGGACTTCCCAAAAATCGAAAAAGAAATGCAAAAAATTGTGAACGAGAACTTAGAAATCGTTCGTCATGAAGTACCACGTGCTGAAGCACTTCGCCGTTATGAGGAAATTGGAGATGAGCTAAAATTAGAATTAATTAACGATCTTCCTGAAGATGCTGTTATTTCAATCTATGAACAAGGTGAATTTTTCGACCTTTGCCGCGGTGTTCATCTTCCATCTACAGGGAAAATTAAAGTATTTAAATTGTTAAGCGTTGCGGGTGCTTACTGGCGCGGCGATAGCAATAATAAAATGCTACAACGTATTTACGGTACTGGATTCGTGAAAAAAGCAGAATTAGATGAGCATTTACGTATGCTTGAAGAAGCGAAAGAGCGTGACCACCGTAAATTAGGTAAAGAGTTAAAATTATTTACAAATAGCCAAAAAGTAGGACAAGGTTTACCACTTTGGTTACCAAAAGGTGCAACAATCCGTCGTATCATTGAGCGTTACATCGTTGATAAAGAAGCAAGCTTAGGATATGACCACGTATACACTCCAGTTCTAGGAAGCAGAGAGCTTTATGAAACTTCTGGTCACTGGAATCACTACCGTGATGGTATGTTCCCATCAATGGAAATGGACAATGAAGAATTAGTGCTTCGTCCAATGAACTGCCCTCACCATATGATGGTGTATAAAAATGATATTCACAGCTATCGTGAATTACCAATCCGTATTGCGGAGCTTGGAACAATGCATCGTTATGAAATGTCTGGAGCATTATCTGGATTGCAACGTGTACGTGGAATGACTTTAAATGATGCGCACATTTTCGTTCGCCCAGATCAAATTAAAGAAGAGTTAAAACGTGTTGTAAACCTAACTTTAGAGGTATACAAAGACTTCGGTTTAGAAAACTATTCATTCCGCTTATCTTATCGTGACCCAGAAGATACTAAAAAGTACTATGCTGACGATGAAATGTGGGAAAAAGCACAAGGTATGTTGAAAGAAGCGATGGATGAAATGGGTCTTGAGTACTATGAAGCTGAAGGTGAAGCGGCATTCTATGGTCCAAAGCTCGATGTTCAAGTTCGTACTGCACTTGGAAAAGACGAAACACTTTCAACTGTACAATTAGACTTCTTACTTCCAGAACGCTTTGAATTAACTTACGTTGGAGAAGATGGTAAACCTCATCGTCCAGTTGTTATTCACCGAGGTGTTGTATCAACTATGGAACGTTTCGTTGCCTTCTTAATTGAAGAGTACAAAGGTGCATTCCCAACATGGTTAGCGCCAGTTCAAGTACAAGTAATCCCAGTTTCTCCGCAAGTACATTTAGACTACGCGAAGAAAGTACAGGAAGACTTACAACGCGCTGGTATCCGTGTTGAAGTAGATACTCGTGAAGAGAAAATTGGTTACAAAATTCGTGAAGCACAAATGCAAAAAATTCCGTATATGCTTGTAGTAGGTGACAATGAAGTGGCTGAAAACGGCGTAAACGTACGTAAATACGGTGAACAAAAATCAGAAACAATTGCATTAGATGCATTTGTTGATATGATTAAAGTTGAAGGAAAACGCTAAGAAAGAGCCGCGGTATGCCGCGGCTTTCTTTTATGTTGCTAAGGATAAAAACTAGAAATAATAACCAAACAACACTTATCATAAAAAAGTATTGCATGTATTCGTGTTGTTTGTTACAATATTTCTTGTTGTTAGTAAAACGCGTCTTCTTGACAGACGTTATATCCTATGATAAACTCATCAAGGATAATAGAATATTGTTTTGTAGAACAAGTAGAAGCACCCGCTTCTCACCTGATTGACGCATATGCAGTTAGCAGGTAAATGTCTTTCTTACTTAAGATCGTACAAGTGTGGGTGTTCGTATGCCCACACTTTTTTGTTTGGGTTCTACGACTACAAACGTATTCTAAGAAAACCTTGGAGGTGGCTTACTATTAGCAAGGATATGATGATTAACGAGCAAATTCGTGCACGTGAAGTACGTTTAGTTGGTGCGAATGGTGATCAACTTGGCATCAAGTCTCGTAATGACGCTTTAGACTTAGCTGCAAATCTTAATCTTGATTTAGTATTGGTTGCTCCAAATGCGAAACCGCCAGTATGCCGCATTATGGACTACGGTAAATTCCGCTTTGAGCAACAAAAGAAAGAAAAAGAACAGCGCAAAAATCAAAAAGTAATTAGCATGAAAGAAGTTCGTTTAAGTCCAACAATTGATGAACACGACTTTAACACAAAACTTCGTAATGCTATCAAGTTTTTAGAGAAAGGCGACAAGGTTAAAGCGTCAATTCGCTTTAAAGGACGTGCCATTACTCATAAAGAAATCGGTCAACGTGTCTTAGATCGCTTCTCAGAAGCTTGTGCTGAAGTTAGTACAATTGAATCTAAGCCTAAAATGGAAGGACGTAGTATGTTCTTAGTTTTAGCACCGAAAAACGATAAGTAATAGATAGAGGAGGAAATACCTATGCCTAAACAAAAAACTCATCGCGGCGCTGCAAAGCGTTTCAAAAAAACTGGATCTGGTAAACTTAAGCGTGACCACGCTTATACTAGCCATTTATTCGCTAACAAATCTACAAAAGCTAAACGTAAACTACGTAAAGCTGGTCTAGTAAGCGCTGGTGACTACAAACGTATTCGTCAAATGCTTGACAACTTAAAATAAGTTCGGTTGATATATAGAACACACTAGGAGGTAATATTATGCCAAGAGTAAAAGGTGGTACAGTTACTCGTAAACGTCGTAAAAAAATGATTAAACTAGCGAAAGGTTACTACGGTTCTAAAAATACTTTATTCAAAGTTGCTAACCAACAAGTAATGAAGTCTTTATTATATGCGTTCCGTGACCGTCGTCAAAAGAAACGTGACTTCCGTAAATTATGGATCACTCGTATTAACGCAGCTGCTCGCATGAATGGTCTTTCTTATAGCCGTTTAATGCACGGTTTAAAACTTGCTGGTATCGAAGTTAACCGCAAGATGCTTGCTGACTTAGCTGTTCATGACGAAAAAGCTTTCGCTGAATTAGCAACAGTTGCAAAAAGCAACTTAAAATAATTGTTTAAAAACCTTAGAAGATTTTCTTCTAAGGTTTTTTTATTTTTAATCATTCCATAATTAGAATCGTTTTCTTTTCTTCTATTGTATTAATATGAATTTGTAAGAACTTTTTGTACCTATAACGAGAGGCGTTTACATGAAGGAAAGGAAAATTAACGGACGTGTTATGCTTAATATGAGAAAATCAGTATGAAAGTTGTAACAACATAGAAGAATATAGTAGAACATACAGTAAAAAAGTCAGAGGAGATTCCTCTGGCTTTTTTACTGTAGTTTTTATTATAAAGAAAGGAATCTTTCCTAGTGGAAATGACACTGTTATAATGGAAAGATGATATGGAAGTTTCATCATATGTAGATAATGTTTAGATGATTTAGGGACAAGCTATTTCATAAAGGGATAGGAAGCTAATTAGATAGTAAGGGGTAGGATTTTTTAGCTTACAATAAATATGAGATGAAACAACATTGTTTTATGCGATGTTGGAGGAGGAATAGAATGGACTTACTACAACTATTTAAATTACAAAAAGAATTAGATGATCGTATTGTAAAAGGGCATGACTTACAACCGAAGAAGCTATTAAAGGAAAAGATGTTAGCACTTCTTGTTGAAATTGGAGAACTTGCAAATGAAACACGTTGTTTTAAATATTGGAGCACCAAGCCAGCAGCTGAGCGTGAAGTTATACTTGAAGAATATGTAGATGGTTTGCACTTTATTTTATCGATTGGAATTGACTTAGGAATTGATAAAAACTTCTTGTTTTATAAATGTGCACAAACGAACAAAACACAAGTTGAAATTTTCTTAGACACATATGCAAAAGTGATTCGTTTTACGGACCAACCATCTATTACAAATTATATTGAACTATTTACAAGCTATCTTCGCCTTGGACAAGCTCTTGATTTTGGACAAGAAGAAATTGAAAAAGCATATTTAGATAAGAACGAAGTAAATCATCAGCGCCAAACACAAGGATATTGATTTGATTTTTGAATATTTCGATTTAATTATTGTATAATTAATTTATTGAAGAAAAAGGAGGGTATTGGTAATGACAAAATTAGACGCGACATTGACAATGTTAAAAGAATTAACAGATGCACGTGGGATCGCAGGGAATGAACGCGAACCACGTGAAGTAATGAAAAAGTATATCGAACCGTTTGCAGATGAACTTTCTACAGATAATTTAGGAAGTTTAGTTGCGAAAAAAGTTGGGGAAGAAAACGGTCCGAAAATTATGGTAGCTGGTCACTTAGATGAAGTTGGTTTCATGATTACGCAAATTGATGACAAAGGTTTCCTTCGTTTTCAAACAGTTGGTGGCTGGTGGTCACAAGTTATGCTTGCGCAGCGTGTAACAATCGTAACGCGTAAAGGTGATGTGACAGGTGTGATTGGTTCAAAACCACCGCACATTTTACCAGCGGAAGCTCGTAAAAAACCAGTTGAAATTAAAGATATGTTCATTGATATTGGTGCTTCTAGCAAAGAAGAAGCAATGGAATGGGGCGTACGACCAGGAGATCAAGTTGTACCATACTTTGAATTCCAAGTGATGAAAAATGAAAAGATGCTGCTTGCAAAAGCATGGGATAACCGCATTGGTTGTGCAATTGCAATTGATGTGTTAAAACAATTAAAAGATGAAAAGCATCCAAACGTTGTATACGGTGTTGGAACTGTTCAAGAAGAAGTAGGTCTTCGCGGTGCGAAAACATCTGCACATTATATTAAACCAGATATCGCATTTGCGGTAGATGTTGGTATTGCTGGTGATACACCAGGAGTAACAGAGAAAGAAGCGCAAAGTAAAATGGGTGACGGACCACAAATCATTTTATATGATGCATCAGTCATTGGACATACTGGGCTTCGCAATTTCGTAGTTGATGTGGCGGATGAATTAGACATTCCTTATCAATATGATTCTGTAGCTGGTGGCGGGACTGACGCAGGTGCAATTCATGTTTCAGTCAATGGTATTCCATCTATGGCAATTACGATTGCAACTCGTTATATTCATTCTCACGCAGCAATGTTACATCGTGATGATTATGAGAATGCAGTGAAGTTAATTGTAGAAGTTATCAAACGTCTTGATAAAGAGACTGTACATAATATTACATTTAACTAATAAAAAAAGCGAAGACATCTCTTCGCTTTTTTATATTTCAAAAGGTTTTTCTAATCCAGCGGCAGCGTGGGCTCCTAAAATAATTAACCTTGTTAGTTGCATTGCCATAAAGTGCGGCGAGTAAATCATACCTTTTTTTAGCCATGATATAATCATTCCAAGATGAGCTCCTGTTACATAACTAATCAGAATATCGCGTGGGATCATGAGTTCTTCATCATTTGGCTGTGAAATGGATAAGCTTAACGTTAAATGTGTTTGAATTGTTTTCATCATTTTATAAAAAAAGTTTCCTGCTGCTTTTTCACCAAGCATGACGTTATAAAAGGTAGCATTTTCAGCGATGTGCTCAAATAGGGCTAGAAAAGTTGGATGAGGGGAGTTAAATATAAGCTGAAAATCTTCCTTATTATGCCTTTTGGGCCTAATTATTTCGGTAAGCTTTACTAACATTTCCTCGATACTTTTATCTAATAAGTCATATTTGTCATGATAATGGCTATAAAAGGTAGCGCGATTGACAGGAGCACGTTCAGCAATATGCTGAACTGTTACATTTTCAAATCCTTTTTCGCCTACTAAAGCGACAAAAGCATCCTGTATTAATTGTCTCGTTCGTTTCACACGTGGATCGTTTGTATTTTTAATAGACATTTTATTTCTCCTTGCTGAATTTTAACCACTTAAACAACAAATAGATAGTGAAATGTTGGATAACCAACATATATGCTCAAATTGTCGGTTGTAGATTCAAAATAATTATTTATAATTATAAACGATATTCCTTTAGAAAACAGCACCGCAAGCATGCAAACAAAGGATTGTTTTGCATAGCGAAAGGTGTGCTTTTTTTGTTTAATTGTTAATATAATTAACAATTAAACAGTATAAACAAAAGGAGTAAAAATAGTTTAGGAAAAAATTATATTCGATATAAGGAGAGGAATGCAATGAATCAGTTTCGAAGAATGGTGATTATCAACATCATCACATTAATTGTATTAGTTGGCGGCGGTATTGGCGCTTATTACTATTACAACCAAGCGGAAAACTATTTAAAAACAGATAATGCAAAGATCGATGGCAAAGTAATCCCGATTGCATCGCCAGTAGCAGGTAAGTTAACAGAATGGAAAGCTGAAGTAGGTAAGAATTACAATGAAAACGATAAATTAGGTGCTGTTTCTGTAGCGGGTCCAAATGGTGAGCAAACGGTAGATGTAACAATTCCAAAAAATGCAACAGTTGTTCAATCAAATGCAACGACAAATGCGTTTGTTGGGGCAGGTAGTCCAATTGCCTATGCATACGATATGAATGATTTATGGGTAACAGCAAATATTGAGGAAACAGATATTGATGATGTGCAAAAAGGTCAAGAAGTGGATGTGTATGTAGACGCATATCCTGATACAACATTAACAGGAAAAGTAGAGCAAGTTGGATTAACAACAGCAAATACATTCTCTATGCTTCCATCAAGTAACGCAACAGCGAACTATACAAAAGTAACACAAGTTGTACCAGTTAAAGTTTCATTAGATCATAGCAAATCAGTTAATATTGTTCCTGGAATGAATGTGACAGTTCGTATTCATAAGTAAGGGGGGAAGATAAAATGTCCTCAGGTTTAATTGTAGGATATGCAGTATTTTGTATCATCGTCTTCTTCCTTGTAAATCGTCTTTTAAGAAAGAAAAAACCGAACGTGGGAGAAGAACAAGTCCCAGCCGTAAATAAGATAGAAACAAAGCAATTAGAGCAAGAACCTTCTAATGTAGTCGAATTAGAAGCATCGAAACAAGAAGCACCAAAGCAAGAAAGAGCGAAACAGCAAATGCCGATAGCAGATGTTAATGTAAAAGCAGTGGTAGCGGTATTAATTC
Source organism: Bacillus sp. AFS023182 (assembly GCF_002560575.1). Lineage (NCBI taxonomy): Bacteria > Bacillati > Bacillota > Bacilli > Caryophanales > Bacillaceae > Bacillus > Bacillus sp. AFS023182. Next base: position 164,158 of record NZ_NTRO01000022.1, read on the forward strand.
TTGGTATGTTCGTGTCTATTTTAAATCAAACGATCATTAATGTTGCATTGCCTCCATTAATGAATGAGTTCAATGTATCAACTTCAACAGCTCAGTGGTTAATCACAGGATTTATGCTTGTGAACGGGATTTTAGTGCCAATTAGTGCATTTTTAGTTTCTCGGTTCACGTATCGCAAGCTATTTGTAGCAGCGATGTTGTTCTTTACGGTAGGATCTATCATTTGCGCTACATCTGGAAACTTCACAATGATGATGACCGGACGCGTAATCCAAGCAGTGGGTGCAGGGATTTTAATGCCAGTTGGTATGAACATTTTCATGACGCTATTCCCGCCTCATAAACGTGGAGCCGCGATGGGATTACTTGGAGTGGCAATGATTTTAGCACCAGCTATCGGACCAACTGTAACAGGTTGGGTGATTGAAAATTATAGCTGGAACTTAATGTTCTATGCGATGTTTGCCATTGGTTTAATCATTACATTCCTATCTTTAAAATTCTTTACATTAGCTCAGCCAGTTTCTAAAACGAAGCTAGATGTATTTGGTGTTATTAGTTCAAGTATCGGGCTGGGTAGCTTACTGTATGGATTCAGTGAAGCTGGAAATAACAGCTGGAGCAGTGCAGAAGTTGTTATTTCACTTATTATCGGTGTCATTGGTATAGTGGTATTTATTTGGAGAGAGATGACAACGGATAATAAGATGCTTGATTTACAAGTGTTTAAATATCCAACATTCACTTTCACATTATTAATTAATGCAATCGTAACGATGGCACTATTCGGAGGTATGTTATTACTTCCAGTCTACTTGCAAAACATTCGTGGCTTTACGCCAATCGAATCGGGTTTATTACTTCTTCCAGGATCATTAATTATGGGGATTATGGGACCAGTTGCAGGGAAGTTATTTGATAAATACGGCATTCGTCCCCTGGCGATTGTTGGATTAGCGATTACGACATTCGCGACATATGAATTTACAAAGTTATCGATGGATACACCATATAGCGTTATTATGATGGATTATATTATACGTTCAATTGGTATGTCATTCATTATGATGCCGATTATGACAGCGGGTATGAACGCACTGCCGATGAAATTAATTTCTCACGGTACAGCAACGCAAAATACATCAAGACAAGTAGCGGGTTCAATTGGTACAGCAATCTTAATTACAATTATGACGCAACAAACAACGAATCACGTTGCAGATTACGGAAATATGATAACAAAAACAAATCCAATTTTAGTTGATAAAGTACATGGAATGGGACAGAGCTTAGCATCCGTGGCTGGATCAGCACAAGCAGGAGATGCGATGAGCTCGCAACTATTATTTGGACAAATTTCGAAGTTGTCTGCGATTAACGGCATTAATGACGCTTTCTTAATCGCAACAATATTAGCGGGTATTGCCTGGGTGTTATCACTATTCTTACCATCAGGAAATAAACCAAATCGAAAAGCAGAGAATTAATTTTCTCTGCTTTTTTTCGTTGCATGGGCATGGACATATGCCCATCAATGTAAGAAAAATTAAATCCCCTATACGTATTAGCTGAAGAAATTACGTGTTCCCTAAAACGAAAAAATAAACTGAAAAATGGCTGTAAATCTATTGAAGTCAAATGATAAACTAAAAATATATTTTTACATACAAATTTTTAATAGAATGATCCGACTTAATTTAACTCTAAAAAATCGGGAAATATATTTCTGCTTCATCCACAATGTATTTGAAGGGAATGATGAAATTTGGATTGGTTAGACAGAATCAATAGGGCAATGAATTATATCGAACAAAATTTATCAAGTGAAATAAATGCTAAAGAAGTAGCAAAGTTGGCTTGCTGCTCTGAGTATCATTTTCCAAGGATGTTTTCATCTATAACAGGTTTAACTTTATCAGAATATATCAGGCGGAGACGTCTATCGCAGGCGGCATTTGAACTGCAAAATAACACAGTTGTTCGCATCATTGATCTTGCACTTAAGTATGGGTATGATTCTCCAGATGCTTTTAGTCGCGCTTTTAAGAGTCTTCATGGGGTCACTCCGACAGAGGCGCGTAGTAACGGGATCGAATTAAAGGCCTTTCCGAGAATTTCCTTTCAAATTACGATTAAAGGGGATGTAGAAATGGATTATAGAATTGAAGTGCTAGATTTTGAGATTGAGATCGTAGGAGTGAAACAAAAAGTCGTTACAAAGAATGCTTCCAATATAATTCCTACATTATGGGAAGAAGCGAATAAGAATGGATTACTGCAACGACTCGTAGACATGTCATGGGAAAATCCACAATGCAAATTAGAAGGGATTTTAGGTGTATGTGGAAAACAAGCCGCCATTACAGATGAAGAATTTGATTATTTTATGGGATGTCGTTATAAGGGGGAATTCACTGGCGATATGGAGAAAATAGTGATGCCGAAAAGTACATGGGTTGTTTTTCCAAATGTTGCTGCTGCTTGGGAGCGTCTATACACGGAATGGTTACCTACTTCAGGATACGAATTGGCAGACTTTCCTTGCATTGAAAATTATTTAGCACCTGATAGAGAGCCAAATAGTGAGCTTTGGGTTCCTATACTTAAGAATGAATAAATTTTAGGGATATGATGATTGAATTGCTTAATACCAGTTGTCTATTTTCTATTATTTTATAATTGATGCGTATATCATATATAGAGTAACGAAACCGTCCAATTTCTCAGCGTTTAAATTGAGAGATTGGGCTTTTTATCATGGCATTTCTTAACTCATGTAAATGCAGTGTAATACAAGAACAGGCAGAAAATAGATTGTCGAAAAGTGTTAAAAGATGAGGTGTTTGAACTTGTTGTAAAATAACAAAAGAGGTATCGCTGAGCAGCGATACCGTTTCTTTATAAAAGTGCCAGTGTATTGTTCATCATATGAAACAAAATAGCTGGAATGATTGAATTCGTCTTCTTACATAAAACAGCCATGAATAGTCCCATAATGAATGTAGTAACCATAACACCTAATGAATATGTATGGCCTATTCCAAAGAGGAAACTAGAGCCGATTGCAGCTACCCAAAATGGGAAACGCTGCTGAAAGAAATGAAGGATAATGCCGCGGCAGATGAGCTCTTCGAAAATGGGGATAAATACAGCACTTCCTAGCAGTAATAAGAGTTTATACTGTTTTAACACCTCCAAATTTAAAGCGGAGGATTGTTCCTTTGTTGCATCAGGAAATAGGTGCATAAGTATAAATGAATTAATAACAATACTTAGTCCAAAGAAAAGAAATAAGTATATATATGTACTAACCTTTTTGAGTGCTTTGAAGTTAATCGCTGGAACAATCAAGTTTCTTAGCGGTTCGTATTTGTAAATAAATAACAATAAAATTCCTAATAGTAATAATGAGTTTCCGGTATCTTGAATGGATGTGATTAAGGTGATTTGTTTTTGATCAGTAACCCCTTCGGAATAAATAAGAACTGGAAGGCCTATGAAAAGTTCGGATATGAGCCTTGTCCCATAGAAAGCAAACAAAAAAGACCCAATAAATTGTCCCCATGACATGGAGTATTGCTGATTGTACGTAAGCTGTGTTGTTGATTGCATATATCGAATCCTCTCTTTTATTTATATATATGATTATACACACATAATATAAAACTGTCATTTCTGAATATTACATATATATAAGTGTTGAGTTAAATATTAGTAAGAAATATATAAATTTTGATAGAAATAGATAATGAGAAAACGAATGAATAAGTGTAGGGTGTATGAGAAAGGAGATATAAAATAATAAAAAGAGGTATCGCCACGTAGTGATACCTCTTTTGTGAGTTCATTCACTTTGATTAACAAATGTGTTCACCTCTTTTATTTACAGTAATATGAGCAGAGGATGTCGATTGTTGAGTTTGTAATTCGCGATCTACCATTTTGTCTAATTGCTGAATTGCTTTCAATGCTTTTTCATAAGAAATTGTCCGGTAGTGATGCGCTCCGCCTGGCTCTTCATCTGCTTCGTCCGCCCACTTAATAATATTTTGTAGAGGTGTTCTTTCAATTGTTTGTTCTACTAGAAAAGAATCGGTATGCAGGAGAATAGCAACAGAAATTTCCTTTGCTTGCTTCGGGTGTTCCCCTAATCGGATTAATAATTTATGAGCTCTTTCTGCTCCTTTAATCGCATGTATATCATTCTTTTTATACAATTCATAGTCCCATTCTCCGCCTGTGTACCATGTATGATGTCCTATGTCATGAAGAAAACCAGCCTTTGTTGCCGCATCGACTGAGGCGTGGTGCTTTTTGGCTAAGTGAAACGCATGGTAAGCGACGGCAATCGCATGGACCATTCCAGAACGGTTTACGTATTTTTGTGTAATATGATGTTTGAAAATTTGTTCAAGCGTAATACGGTGCATAAAACATTCACTCCTTTTATCTATTGATGTATATAAAGAAAATCGATAGGTTTAAATGTATTTTGAACATTGTACTCCATCACGTTATGTTAGTAAAGTAGAAATGTTTAGGAGAGGAGAATTTATTGTGAACATAAAAGTCACCTTAGATGATGCTAAGGTGACTTCCTACTGCTTATTTTTTTAATCCTTGCTCAAGTGTTTCTAACATCTCATGTTTTCCATTTTCGTCAGCATTTTGCCAAATGACTTCAAATAAAACCCCAAGACCTGGAAGCATTTTTTCTTCACCACTTTGAATTGCTTCTACAATTGTCTCTTGTAACTCGCCTTGCGTATTTCCTGCAACGTTTGCTAATACGGCACCGCGTAGATTAAAGTTCATTCTTTTCACCTCTTCTTCTGAATTGAAACTGACGTTAGTTTTTGTTCTTTTTTATGTAAATATGTATGAAAAATAGGCTATAATGAGAAGACAAGAAGAGAGGGAATACATAGAATGAAAAACATTGATTCAGTACAAAATCCGCGTGTAAAGCAGTGGAAAAAGCTGCAGACGAAAAAAGAGCGCGATAAAAAAGGGTTATTCTTTGTAGAAGGATTCCACTTAGTGGAGGAAGCTTTAAAGGCAGGAATTATTACAGAACTTATTGTTTCAGATCAAACAGACCTTCCGAAAGATTGGACGGTTACTGACGTTGAAATGTATATTGTACCTGAAGCGATTGTAAAGGTACTTCGCGAGACAGAAACGACACAAGGTGTATTTGCGGTTTGTGAGAAGCATGAGAAAGAAGTAGATCTTACAGATGGGAAATTTCTATTATTAGATAGCTTGCAAGACCCAGGTAATTTAGGAACGATTATTCGTACAGCAGATGCAGCTGGTATTCATGCCGTTGTACTTGGAGAAGGCTGTGTGGATGCCTATAATAGTAAAGTGCTTCGTTCTACACAAGGTTCTATTTTCCATTTACCGATTGTAAAAGGAAACTTAGAAGAATGGATAGATAAGCTAAAAGAGAAGAATGTTCCTGTATACGGAACAGCTCTGGAAAATGGAGTTCCTTATGGAGAAGTGACACCGACAGGAAGTTTTGCATTAATTGTAGGAAACGAAGGAAATGGTGTACGCCAAGAAATTCTTACAAAATGTGATCAAAACTTGTATATTCCAATTTACGGCGGGGCAGAATCATTAAATGTTGCGGTTGCTGCGGGGATTTTAACGTATTATTTACAAAGCCCGGTTGCGAATCGATAAAAAACTTCTTATAATAAATTGAAGTACATGTTCATGATGAACATATAATAAAAGTAAAATAATGAAAAACGTTGATAGAGAAGAGTAGCTTGCAAAATCGCCATATAGGGAGAGAGTGCCGTAGACTGAAAGCATTCTTATGGTAGACGGAAGTGAATTCACCTCTGGAGTTGACGCCAGGACCATTGATATGTAAAGGCGTTCCGGTCAAAGCTGACCGTTATAACAATTAAGTGGGCAGACTTGTTCTGTCAATTTAGGGTGGTACCGCGAATTTACCTCGTCCCTTTTTGGGAGCGAGGTTTTTTTATTTTTAACATTAGGAGGGTTCCAAATGGAAGCACGTTTAAAAGAGCTAAAGCAAAAAGCGTTAGAGCTGATTGAAGAAGCGAAAGAGCTAAAGGGCTTAAATGATGTACGCGTAGCGTATTTAGGAAAAAAAGGTCCAATTACAGAAGTATTACGCGGCATGGGGAAATTATCTCCAGAAGAGCGTCCACGTATGGGAGCATTAGTAAATGAAGTGCGTGAAGCAATTCAAACACGTTTAGAAGACAAAATTAACCACTTAGAAAAAGCAGTAATTGAAGCAAAATTAGCATCTGAAACAATTGATGTTACATTACCAGGTCGTCCTGTAGAAACAGGTTGTCATCATCCATTAACAGCTGTTGTTGAACAAATTGAAGATGTATTTATCGGTATGGGTTATGAAGTAGCAGAAGGAACAGAAGTAGAGAAAGATTACTACAATTTCGAAGCATTAAACTTACCGAAAGATCACCCAGCTCGTGATATGCAAGATACATTCTACATTACAGAAGAAACGTTACTACGTACACATACATCTTCTGTGCAAGCAAGAACGATGGAAAACAATACAGAAAAAGGTCCAATTAAAATTATTTGCCCTGGTAAAGTGTATCGCCGCGATGATGATGATGCGACGCATTCTCATCAGTTCATGCAAATTGAAGGTCTTGTAATTGATAAAAATATTCGTATGAGTGATTTAAAAGGTACACTGCAAGTATTTGTGAAAAAGATGTTCGGTGAAGATCGTGAAATTCGTCTTCGTCCAAGTTTCTTCCCGTTCACAGAACCATCTGTTGAGATGGATATTTCTTGTATGATGTGTCATGGTAAAGGTTGCGGCACTTGTAAGGGAACTGGCTGGATTGAAATTTTAGGTGCAGGTATGGTTCATCCAAACGTGCTTGAAATGGCTGGCTATGATTCAAAAGAATATCAAGGATTCGCATTCGGTATGGGTGCAGAGCGTATCGCAATGTTAAAATACGGCGTTGATGACATTCGTCATTTCTATACAAACGATGTACGTTTCTTACAACAATTCAAACGAGCGTAAGGGAAGGAGAGGATAAATATGTTCGTATCATATCGTTGGTTACAAGAGTATGTAGATATTAAAGATGTAACAGCACAAGAACTAGCAGACAAAATCACGAAAAGTGGTATTGAAGTAGAAGGCGTTGAAGTATTAAATAAAGGTGTAAAAGGTGTTGTAGTTGGTCACGTATTAGAATGTGAAAAGCACCCAGAAGCTGATAAGTTAAGCAAATGTCTTATTGACATCGGTGAAGAAGAGCCAGTACAAATCATTTGCGGTGCTCCTAACATTGCAAAAGGTTTAAAAGTACCAGTTGCAAAAGTTGGCGCTGTTCTTCCTGGTAACTTCAAAATTAAAAAGGCAAAACTACGCGGTGAAGCTTCTCACGGTATGGTTTGTGCATTGCAAGAACTTGGCATTGACGGGAAACTAGTTGCGAAAGAATATGCAGACGGTATCTTCATCTTCCCAAGTGACGCTGAAGTTGGCGCAGATGCACTTGAAATCTTAAACTTACATGATGAAGTATTAGAACTTGGTTTAACGCCAAACCGTGCTGATTGCTTAAATATGTTAGGTGTTGCATATGAAGTGGCTGCTATTTATGGCCGTGAAGTGAAACTTCCAGCTATCAACTTACAAGAATCAACTGAAAAAACAGCTGATTACATTTCTGTAAGTGTAGAAGCGAAAGAAGAAAATCCATTATACATTGCGAAAATGGTTAAGAACGTAAAGATTGGTCCATCACCAATGTGGATGCAAACTCGCCTTATGGCAGCTGGCATTCGTCCAATTAGTAATGTAGTTGATATTACAAACTACATTTTAATGGAATACGGTCAACCATTACACGCGTTTGACTATGATAAATTAGGTTCAAAAGAAATCGTTGTTCGTCTTGCGAAAGAAAGCGAAAAGATTCAAACATTAGATGATCAAGAGCGTATATTACAGAACCACCACCTTGTTATTACAAATGGTGAAAAAGCTTTAGCTGTTGCTGGTGTAATGGGTGGAGCTGATTCTGAGGTTACAAATGATACAGTAAACGTTCTAATTGAGTCTGCATACTTTGCAGGTCAAACAGTGCGCCGTACATCAAAAGATTTAGGTCTACGTAGTGAATCAAGTGCACGTTTCGAAAAAGGAATCGATCCAACACGTACATTTGAAGCAATTCAACATGCAGCAGCTTTAATGGCGAAATATGCTAGTGGCGAAGCGCTTGAAGGTGTAGTAGAAGTTGATAACTTACAAGTGCAAGAACGTACGGTATCAGTTACAACTGAAAAAGTAAACCGTGTATTAGGAACAGAAATCACTGCTAGTGAAATGGGTACAATCTTTACAAACTTGAAGTTCCCATTTACAGAAGTAGAAGGAACATTCCATGTGAACGTACCAGTACGTCGCCCTGATATTACAATTGCAGAAGACTTAGTAGAAGAAGTAGGTCGTCTGTACGGTTATGATCATATTCCAGTTACATTACCAACTGGTACAATGACACGTGGTAAATTAACAGTAGCACAAACAAAACGTCGTAAAGCACGTCGTTACTTAGAAGGTGCTGGTTTATATGAAGCAATTACGTATTCATTAACAAGTGCCGATAAAGCGAAACAATATATGGTTGAGCCAAACGAACAATCTCCTGTAAATCTTGCACTTCCAATGAGTGAAGAGCGCAGTCAACTTCGTTTAAGCTTAGTACCACAATTGTTAGAAGCAGTTTCATATAATAACGCTCGTAAAAATGACAGTGTTGCATTATATGAAGTAGGTTCTATTTTCTTACCAACAGCAGAAGGCGAGCTTCCGAAAGAAGAACAACATCTTGCTGGTGTTATGACAGGTCTTGCTCTTCATCATGCATGGCAAGGTGAGAAGAAAGTTGTAGACTTCTTCGTTGCAAAAGGTGTGTTAGAAGGATTATTCGACGTACTTGGCGTTGCAAGCAGCATCACATATGCTCCTGCAAAACGTGAAGGCATGCACCCAGGACGTACAGCTGATATCTTACTAGATGGAGAAGTGATTGGTTTCATCGGTCAATTACACCCAGAAACGCAAAAACAATTAGATGTGAAAGATACATTCGTATTTGAATTATCTCTTGTAAAAGTATTCGGTGCAGACGTAGAAGAAACTTACTACTCAGCAATTCCACGTTTCCCATCTATGACACGTGATATGGCGGTTGTAGTGGCTAAGGAAGTAAAAGCTGGCGAAATGAAGCAAGTAATTGCGGAAGTAGGCGGAGAACTTCTAAAAGAAGTAACACTATTCGACTTATACGAAGGTGAAAAAATGGAAGAAGGCAAGAAATCACTTGCATTCTCTATGAACTACTTTGATCCAGAACGTACATTAACAGACGAAGAAGTAACAGAAGCACATAACCATGTATTAACAGCGGTAGAAGAGAAATTTGGTGCGGAGTTACGTAAGTAAAAAAGCAGCCTTGTGGCTCATAGCCATCAAGTTAAAGTTATGTATAATTTTTACCAAAAACAGCTACCCTTTCATNNATGAAAGGGTAGCTGTTTTTATGGAAGAATTACAATTATTAATTCAGGAATTAAAGAATACATTCTCACTTTCATTTTTAGAATCATTTGCACATAGGGCAGGAATGATTCGACATAAAAGAAAATGTAAAGCGCAGGATATCGTTTCTTTATGTGTCTTTTTAAGTAAAACAGTTGAAACAGAATCTTTCGCGAGGTTATTTCATCAAAATATTTGTTCAACTCCATCGATAGGAGAGGATTTCAAACGAATTCGAATCCTAGACTCTACTATGTTTCAACTTCCCCATCACTAATAATTTAAGTGTTAACAGGAAAAAAGAAGGTAAACCTAAAAGGTACAGAAAATACGAAACTCTCAAATCAAGAGGATAGCTAAATAGTTACATTTTTTCATTTGAATATCCCAACTTTTTATTTTCCATGTTATGATAGATATGTTAATGAATTGAAGGGGTGGTTTTATGAAGTTTGGGAAAATGGGATTAGTTGTTGCGGCAAGTTTAAGTCTTTTCGCTTTATCTGCGTGTGGAAAATCTGCAAAAGAAACAGTTGTTTCTTCAACAGAAAGCATTTTAAACGCAAAGCAAATGGAATCAAGCAGTTCAATTTCTTTTAAATTCGATTCTAATGCGAAAGATATGAAAAGAGAAGATAAAGTGGCAATGGATATGTTAAAAAACATATCAGTTACAGTTGATTCAAAAACAGATAAAGATGCAAAAAAAGACGAAGTAACAATTGGTGCAAAGGTTAAAACAGATGCAATGAAAATGGATATATCGATTCCAATGTTTATGGATGAAGGGAAAGAGGCTTTATATGTAAAAGCGAATAATGTAAAATCACTATTACAATTAGCTGGCGTTCCTGGTGATAGTTTTTCTACTCTAGAAGGAAAAGTTATCAAAATGGATATGAAAGATTTAGGAGAAGTAGATACAAAAGAATCTGCGAAAATCCAAGAGAAAGTACAAAAATCGTTATTAGATGCAATCAAAGCGCTTCCTGAAGACAAATTTACAAACGAAAAAGATGTATACACTGTGAAATTAACAGGTAAAGATTTAAAAACAGTGATTGAAAAGCTATTTGATGAAATTTCTACAATGAAAAACTTCACTGGAACAAAACAAGAAATTGCAGACTTTAAGAAAGAATTGAAAGATGCAAATCTTGATAAATCTTCTATTTCTTTAATTTATACAATGGATGGAAAAACAATTAAAAAACAGGATGCAGCAATTCATGTCGAAGCAAAAAATCCTGAGAACGAAAAAGAAACAATTAAATTTGATATGAATATTAAATCTGATATCAAATCGATCGATAAACCAATCAAATTCACATTCGATACTTCTGAAAAGAACATTGTTCCAATGGATGAGTTACAAAAAATGATTGGTGAATTTATGAATCAATCCATGAGTGGCGGGAAAGTAACTCCTGTTCAACCAGCTCCAACGGAACCTGCAGCATAAAAAATCCTTAAGGGGCATAGCTATCAAGTTAACAAAAATAAACCAGATGCTGAAAAGCATCTGGTTTATTTTTGCCTGAGTGTGTAGAAAAAGTCGTAGTTAGTTTAAATGAGTTAAATGAACAATACGATTTTTTCATTGAGACATTAGAAAGAGAAGAATTATATGAATTTATTGTAGAAGTAGAAGAAGACATAACCGAAGAATGGAGAGAGTGGCAAGGTTCACTTTATCAACAGGATGCCTTGCATCTTTCCCTCGAATGTAGTACATTAATTTTAGTTTAACAAAACGAAAAACGATGATAAGGAAAAGTAGTATATACTATAATCCAAAGCGAGTCAGGGACGGTGAGAGCCTGATGAGGCGGTATATGTGAAGAACACCTTGGAGTTGCTAACCGAAATTGAAACTTGTATTCAAGAGTAGACTTAGACGGGAATCCGGCCTGTTACAAACCGGGAAGTATGTAAATACATACGAGTTAAAGTTGGTCTTTATGACAAATTGGGTGGTACCGCGAAGTTTAACCTTTCGTCCCTTTATGGATGAAAGGTTTTTTTGTATTCAAATATATCAGAAAAGGAGAATTTCACTATGGAAAACACATTAGTAAAAAGTCTGTATAGAGATACAGATAAATACGCAGGTCAAACAGTACAAGTATCAGGGTGGATTCGTAACTTACGTGATTCAAAAGCATTTGGTTTCATCGAATTAAACGACGGTAGCTTCTTCAAAAGCGTTCAAATCGTTTTCGATACAGAATTAGATAACTTCAAAGAAATTGCGAAACTTCCACTTAGCTCTTCAGTTAAAGTAGAGGGTAAAGTAATTGCAACACCTGGAGCAAAGCAACCATTTGAAATTAAAGCAGAAAAAATTGATATCGAGGGCTTATCAGATTCTGATTACCCACTTCAAAAGAAGCGTCACACGTTTGAATACTTACGTACAATCGCTCACTTACGTCCAAGAACAAATGCATTCTCTGCAACGTTCCGCGTGCGTTCTATCGCAGCGTTTGCGATTCACCAATTCTTCCAAGAGCGTGGATTCGTACACGTTCATACACCAATTATCACGGGTAGTGATACAGAAGGTGCAGGCGAAATGTTCCGCGTAACAACGCAAGATTTAAACAATGTACCTAAAGGTGAAGACGGACAAGTTGACGAATCAAAAGACTTCTTCGGTAAAGAAACAAACTTAACGGTAAGTGGACAGCTGAATGCTGAAGCTTATGCATTAGCGTTCCGTGATGTATACACATTCGGACCTACATTCCGTGCTGAAAACTCAAACACAACTCGTCATGCAGCTGAGTTCTGGATGGTTGAGCCTGAGATTGCATTCGCTGAATTAGGTGATGTAATGAACCTTACAGAAGATATGCTGAAATATGCAATGAAATACGTATTAGAGCATGCACCAGAAGAAATGGAATTCTTCAACAGCTTTGTTGATAAAACAGTTCTTGAGCGCATGAACAACGTAATCAACTCTGACTTTGGCCGCATCACATACACAGAAGCAATTAAAGTACTTCAAGAATCAGGTGCTGACTTCAAATACCCAGTAGAATGGGGCATTGACTTACAAACAGAGCACGAAAGATACTTATCAGAAGAAATCTTTAAACGCCCTGTATTCGTAACTGATTATCCGAAAGACATTAAAGCATTCTACATGCGCTTGAACGAAGATGGAAAAACAGTAGCTGCTACCGACCTTCTCGTTCCTGGCATCGGCGAATTAATCGGTGGAAGTCAACGTGAAGAAAGAATGGATGTTTTAACAGACAGAATTAAAGAATTAGGCATGAACGAAGAAGACTACTGGTGGTACTTAGAACTTAGAAAATACGGCGGTACAAAACACGCTGGATTCGGCCTTGGTTTCGAGCGCTTCCTAATGTACATCACTGGCATGGCTAACATTCGTGACGTCATTCCATTCCCAAGAACTCCAGGTTCTTCGGAGTTTTAATATAACAAAAAAGTGAGAGCAATTGCTCTCGCTTTTTTTATTTAGAAGAGGATGGAAGTAGATTCGAAATCTTATCAAGTATTTTGAGCTAGGATAAAAAATGTTGTTCATAGTTCTCTTTCCATTTCATATATAGTAAAACGAATGAATCATTTATGGAAATTGGGAGAGGGGTTTTGGGAAAATGGGGGTAATTAATAGGTGTGCAGAGTGGACAGTGCGTGACAAGTATGTAGTCATCACGGGAGCGACAAGTGGGATTGGGCTAGCGGCGGCTAAGGTACTTGCGGAACGCGGTGCAAAGCTAGGGATTATTGCACGAAACGAAGCGAAAGCAAATGATATTGTGACTCAAATTAAGGGTTCAACGAATGGTAATGCAGTGGTAGATATATTTCTAGCTGATATGGCTTCTCAGAAGTCAATACATCAAGTAGCTACTGACATTCTAGAGAAGTGCCCTAGAATAGATATATTAGTTAATAATGCTGGTGCTTTATTTCAAACAAGGCAAATTACGGAGGACGGCTTGGAGATGACCTGGGCGGTTAATCATTTAGCTCCATTCCTACTTACTAATTTGCTACTTGGCCGTTTAAAGGAAAGTGCCCCCGCTCGCGTTATCACTACCGCATCTCATGGTCACAAAATGGCTAAAAAAGGAATCGATTTTAATGATTTAGATGCAGAAAAACTTTATCGTGGTGTTAAGAAATTAATGGGGGGTCCTACGATGCGTTATGGGCAAACCAAATTAGCTAACATCTTATTTACCTCTGAGTTGGCACGGCGACTAGAGGGGACAGGTGTCATAGCTTCCTGCTTCGATCCAGGACTTGTAGCCACGAATTTCAACCAGGATAATGGTCTCGCGGCTCGCTTAACTATGGCAGTAATGAAACCTTTCTCTCGCACACCTGAGGAAGGGGCTGAAACTTTAGTATGGCTAGCAGAAACAACTGACATTATCGATCATAGTGGTTATTATTATGCTAATGGGCAAGTGGAAAGGCCATCTGAGGTTGCATTGGATATGGATGCCGCAAAGCGTCTATGGGATATTAGTGAAGAGCAAACTCATCTCTTAGGAAAGTAAAATTAGCGTTAATAGAAGTGAAAGTGTAAGAGTGACTTTATACGGATTGGATCGGCAGTATATATTTTGATTGTTATGCTGTATAGTTTCTTGCCTCTAAGTAAAAAGTAACGCGAAGGGGTGAATAAAATGGGCAGAAAAGTAAAAAAAGATCCTTCTAGAGCAAGTCTTGGTTCCTCGCAAGTCGAAGGTCAAGGAACTACAACAAACGAAACGGGTTCTTTTAAAGTATCTTCATCAAATAAGAGACAAAAACGAAGCTAAACATATATAAATAAGAGTAGTCATGTCGACTACTCTTATTTATATGTTTTTATTTTGTTTAGTTCATTTATATATTGTCGATACTGAAAAATAGCTATTTTTTCAATAAACGAAATGCTTTTTCTGTATTTGCAAAGTGAAGTTTCACAAACTCAGGAAGCCGTTCTTTTCCTAGCTTTTGAATTAATTTAACTGCAGCGATATCAACTTGCTTACCCGCTCCTTTTGGAAGTGGCATACCGGCTTTTTTGCTGAGCTCATCAAACTGCTTTACGAATGAGTAGCGAGCTAAAATAGAGGCTGCTGCAACTGCTAAATGAACACTTTCACCTTTAGTTGCGAAATACACGTTTTCACGCTGTACTTCTTTTTGTTTTGCTAAGTATTTGTAATATGTATCAGGCTGCGTGAATTGGTCAATTAAGATGCCTTCTGGTTTTGTAGGTGCAATCTTTGCTAGTAAATTTGTAAGAGCCTTATTGTGTAAGAGCGCTTTTAGTTTCCCCTGATTGTTTCCTTTTTCGAATAGTTCGTTATATTTTTCATTATGCAAAACGAGAGAACTATAAGGAACAACGTTAAGTAACTGTTTTGCAATTTCGGCAATTTGCGCATCATTTAAGTTTTTAGAGTCTTTTACACCAAGTTCTTTCAATAATGGAATTTGCTTTGCGTCTACATATACAGCAACAACTGTCATCGGTCCGAAGTAATCTCCAGTACCCACTTCATCAGATCCAGCTATAGACATTGTTCCAATGGAAGCGGGCGGGGCATAGCGGTGCGAATTTGTAGTTTTTTTACCAGAAGATTTCGGCACTTGAGAAACATTTTGCCAACGTGCAGCTTCTTCCTCTGCACGAGTACCTTGAAACATTACTTTGCCTGATTTATAGGCCGTAATTGTACAAGATGGAACTTTCGCCATAAAGATACCACCTTGCGGAACTTTTGGGGCAATTGCTTGTTTATATTGTTGTTTCATATCCTCAATTATTGCAGGATTTGTTTGGATTACGATAGAATTTGACAAAGTAGTCGCTCCTTTTTCAATATTGTTATTTTTATCATATCGGATTGTTCTTTCTGTTTCCATATTATGATGGTTCATGGTATGATAAACTTTAGGATTCTGTACGTGATTGGAGGCCGGTGAGTTGTCACAACAAAAGGGAAATAAAAGTCGAATTAATGTAGAAATCTATGGTCAGCAATATTCAGTTGTTGGCGATGAAAGTACAAGTCATATCCGCATGGTAGCAGCGATTGTGGATGATAAAATGCGCGAACTCAATGCCAAGAATCCTTCGCTTGATACGAGTAGACTAGCGGTATTGACGGCGGTAAACGTCATACACGATTATATAAAATTAAAAGAAGAACATGAGAAACTAAAAGAAAGTATGACAAAAAAAGGAATGGAATAACATGATTGATATTATTATCATATTACTGCTTGTTATGGGATTTTTCCTCGGCTTAAGAAGAGGGTTTGTCCTACAACTTGTAAAGTTAACAAGCTTTATTATCGCATACCTTGTTGCATACTGGTACTGCAAAGATTTAGCGCCAGTACTTGAGAAATTTATTCCGTATCCATTCGATCAGAACGTATCTGTGCCAGAATGGATTGATGCAAATAATATCGAAGCAGTATTCTATCAAGCAATTGCGTTCATTGTATTATTTATTATTACAAAAATCGCGCTTTCATTGCTTGGGAATTTGCTGAATATGTTTACAGAAATCCCAGTTATAAAACAGGTAAATGCGTTTGCTGGAGCACTTCTTGGTTTCTTAGAAGTGTATATTATTCTGTTTGTCTTAATTATTATTGGAACTATTCTTCCGATTGAACAGGTACAAACGCCACTGCAAAAATCATCAATTAGCAAAATAATTGTAGACGATACACCGATTCTTTCTGAAAAGGTGAAGGAACTATGGCAGCCAGGTAGCAGAGTATAACTTCTCTTTTTTCGGAAAGAGAAGTTTTTTTTCTATGAAAGAAAGGCGGGGAAAGAATGAAAGTAAATAAAAAACAAGTGATTAAATTATTGGAGACAATCGGCCTTTTTATGGAGCTTAAGGGCGAAAATCCATTTAAAATATCTGCATTTCGTAAAGCCGCAGCAGCATTAGAAAGCGATGATCGTAGTCTTTCTGAAATTGAAGATTTCACAAAGATTCCGGGTATTGGAAAAGGAACAGCAGCGGTCATTCAAGAATATATTGAAGCTGGAACTTCAGAAGTATTAGAGGAGCTTGAAAAGGAAGTGCCAAGCAGTCTATTACCGTTATTAAAATTACCAGGGCTTGGTGGTAAAAAAGTAGCGAAGTTGTACAAAGAGCTTGGCGTTATTGATATGGAAACTTTGCAAAAGGCTTGTGAAGAAAATAAAGTACAGGCACTTGCGGGATTCGGTAAGAAAACAGAAGAGAAAATATTAGAAGCAATCGCTCAAGTAGGCTCTCGTCCAGAGCGATTACCGATTGCGATGGTCTTACCTATTGCCGGGGAAATAGAGAAGAAATTGTCGAATGTCCAGGAAATTGTTCGATTCTCTCGCGCTGGTAGCCTGCGCCGCGTTCGCGAAACGGTAAAAGATTTAGATTTTATTATCGCAACGGAAAATCCAGTAGCAGTACGTGAACATTTACTGCAATTTGATAATATGATTGAAGTCATTGCGAGCGGTGATACAAAAGTATCCGTTCGTCTTCAATATGAATATGATATTTCAATTGATTTCCGTCTTGTAAAACCTGAAGAATTTATTACAACGCTTCATCATTTCACAGGTTCAAAAGATCATAACGTAAGAATGCGCCAAATTGCAAAAGATAAAGGTGAAAAGATTAGTGAGTACGGTGTGGAAAATTTAGAGACAGGTGAAGTGAAGACGTTTGAAACAGAAGAAGCATTCTTTGCTCATTTTGGTCTACCATTTATTCCACCAGAAGTACGTGAAGATGGAAAAGAGCTTGAGTTGATTAAAGAATATCCAAATTTAATTCAGTTCTCTGATATACAAGGTGATTTACATATGCATACAACATGGAGTGACGGTGCTTTTTCAATTGAAGAAATGGTACAAGCATGCCGCGGGCGTGGGTATAAATTTATGGCAATTACGGATCATTCCCAATACTTGAAAGTAGCGAACGGTTTAACGAAAGAGCGTCTTCGTGAACAAGGAAAAGAGATTGAACGTATTAACGAAAAATACTCAGATATTACAATTTTACGCGGAATCGAAATGGATATTTTACCAGATGCAACGCTCGATTTTGATGATGAAGTATTAGCGGAGCTTGATTATGTCATTGGTGCAATCCATTCTAGCTTCTCACAAGACCGTGAAACAATTATGAAACGCTTGCGTACAGCAATTGAAAATAAACATGTTACGATGATTGCCCACCCAACAGGTCGTCTTCTTGGACGCCGCGAAGGGTACGATGTAGATACAGATTTACTGATTGAACTCGCAAAAGAAACAGATACAATTTTAGAATTAAACGCGAATCCGAACCGCTTAGATTTAAGTGCGAAACTATTAAAGCAAGCACAAGATGCGGGCGTAAAAGTAGCGATCAATACTGATGCGCATACACTTGAAATGTTAGAAGATATGGAAACCGGTGTAGCGGCAGCTCGTAAAGGGTGGATTCAGAAAGATACCGTGATTAACACATGGGATATTGAACGTTTATTAGATTATATTAAACGGAATAAGTAACACAAGGGGGACGTGCAACTTATGTTAGAACGAACGTTGCGTGTATTAGAATATAACAAAGTAAAAGAACAATTACTTGAGCATGTTGCTTCTTCACTTGGTCGTGATAAAGTGAAGAGCCTCGTGCCAAGTACAGATTTTGAAGAAATTGTAGAAATGCAAGAAACAACAGATGAGGCAGCAAAAGTCATTCGCTTAAAAGGGCATGTACCGCTTGGCGGAATTTTTGATATTCGTCCGAATGTAAAACGTGCGAAAATTGGAAGTATGCTAAGCCCACATGAACTGCTCGATATCGCAAGCACGATGTATGGTAGCCGCCAAATGAAGCGGTTTATTGAAGATATGATCGATAATGGTGTAGAGCTTCCAATTTTAGAAACACATGTTGCGCAAATTGTGTCTGTATATGATTTAGAAAAGAAGATCACAAACTGCATTGGGGATGGAGGAGAAGTAGTCGATAGCGCGAGTGATAAACTGCGCGGCATTCGTAACCAAATCCGCACTGCAGAAAGCCGTATTCGTGAGAAACTTGAAAATATGACGCGCTCTTCAAATGCCCAAAAGATGTTATCAGATGCAATCGTTACAATTCGTAATGATCGCTATGTAATTCCTGTGAAGCAAGAATACCGCGGTGTATATGGTGGTATTGTTCATGATCAATCTGCATCAGGACAAACGTTATTTATTGAGCCGCAAGTCATTGTGGAACTAAATAACGCATTGCAAGAAGCAAAAGTGAAAGAAAAACAAGAAGTAGAACGCATCTTAATGATGTTAACAGAAGAAGTAGCAGTCGAAGCTGATATTGTGTTAGCAAATGTAGAGGTTATTGCAAATCTTGATTTCATTTTTGCAAAAGCTTTTTATGCAAAGCGTATTAAAGCAACAAAACCAATTGTAAATAATGAGCGTTATATGGATTTACGACAAGCCCGTCATCCACTTATCGATCCAAAAATCATTGTGCCGAATGATATCATGCTTGGTAAAGACTTCACAACAATCGTTATTACAGGTCCGAATACAGGTGGTAAGACAGTTACATTAAAAACAGTCGGCATTTGTGTATTAATGGCGCAATCTGGTCTTCATATTCCAGTATTAGACGAATCAGAGATTTGTGTGTTTAAAAATATCTTTGCTGATATTGGTGATGAACAATCGATTGAACAAAGTTTAAGTACGTTCTCCTCTCATATGGTGAACATTGTAGATATATTAGAAAAAGCTGATTTTGAAAGCTTAGTATTATTTGATG
The DNA here is from genome assembly GCF_002560575.1 of Bacillus sp. AFS023182. NCBI lineage: Bacteria > Bacillati > Bacillota > Bacilli > Caryophanales > Bacillaceae > Bacillus > Bacillus sp. AFS023182. The sequence continues at coordinate 183,577 of NZ_NTRO01000022.1, forward strand.
AATTAGGTGCTGGAACAGACCCACAAGAAGGAGCAGCACTTGCGATTTCTATTTTAGATGAGGTATATAACCGCGGAGCACGCGTTGTCGCAACGACGCATTATCCGGAGCTAAAAGCATATGGTTACAACCGTGAACAAGTTATTAATGCGAGTGTGGAGTTTGATGTAAACACACTAAGCCCAACTTATAAGTTATTAATTGGTGTACCAGGACGCAGTAACGCTTTTGAAATTTCAAAACGTCTTGGTTTATCTGATCGAGTAATTGATCGTGCTCGTAATCATATTAGCACCGATACAAATAAAATCGAAAATATGATTGCGAAGCTAGAAGAAAGTCAAAAAAATGCAGAGCGCGAATGGACCGAAGCAGAAGAGCATCGTAAACAATCTGAAAAACTTCATCGTGAATTGCAACGTCAAATTATTGAATTTAACGATGAGCGTGATGAAAGATTATTAAAGGCACAAAAAGAGGGCGAAGAAAAAGTAGAAGCTGCGAAAAAAGAAGCAGAAGGCATCATTCGTGAACTTCGTCAACTGCGTAAAGCACAGCTTGCAAACGTGAAAGATCATGAGCTTATCGAAGCGAAAAGTCGCCTAGAAGGTGCAGCGCCAGAGCTTGTGAAAAAACAAAAAGTAAAAGTGAAAAACACTGCGCCAAAACAACAATTACGAGCAGGCGATGAAGTAAAAGTATTAACGTTCGGGCAAAAAGGACAATTGCTGAAAAAAGTAAGTGATACGGAGTGGAACGTTCAAATTGGTATTCTGAAGATGAAAGTGAAAGAATCTAATATGGAGTATATTAATACGCCACAACCTGTTGAGAAAAAGGCAGTCGCGACTGTTAAGGGAAGAGACTATCAAGTTTCCTTAGAACTTGATCTTCGCGGTGAACGTTTTGAAAATGCAATGATACGTGTAGAAAAATATTTAGACGATGCACAGCTTGCAAACTATCCACGCGTATCCATCATTCACGGAAAAGGAACAGGAGCACTTCGTCAAGGTGTACAAGATTACTTGAAAAAACATCGTGGTGTGAAAAACTTCCGCTATGGTGATATGGGCGAGGGAGGCCTCGGCGTAACAGTTGTCGAATTAAAATAAGCACAAAACCAGGCAAAAGGGGTAAACCATTATGTTTATGGACAAACTTGCAAAAGTATTGTTAGCTTGTTGCGGCATGTTTTTGGTGATTGGAGTTATTTATTTAGTGTTTTTTGCGAAGTAAGGAAGCGTCAATCTCGGCATAAGTTAACGCCTGAGATTGACGTTTTTTCTTTTCGGATAATCTATAAGAAAAAAGGAATACGACATGAAAATTAACCAATTTATAAGCGAAGTATTATCCTGCTCAAGGCGAGAAACAGACCGCCTCATTAAAGCGGACCGCGTGGCAATTAACGGTGAGGTTTGTACGCACGGTGCGATTGTTACGGTGAACGATATTGTAACGATTGATGGTAAAACAATCGAGAAAGAAGATAAAGAAAAAATCTATATTGCCTTTCATAAACCAGTAGGGATCACTTGTACTGCTGCGGAACATATTGAAGGAAATATCATTGAGTACATCAATCATCCAGAGAGAATTTTTCCAGTTGGTCGCTTAGATAAAGCGTCGGAAGGATTGATTTTGCTAACAAACGATGGAGCGATTGCCAATCAAATTTTACACGGAGATCATGAGCATGAAAAAGAATATATTGTAACGGTTGATAAGCCATTTACAGATTGGTTTATTGATGGAATGAGCCGTGGTGTGAAAATTAAAGATGGAATGACAAAACCATGTAAAGTAACCAGGGTAGATCACTCGACATTTCGAATTGTTTTAACGCAAGGAATGAATAGACAAATTCGCCGAATGAGCCGTGTGTTTGGATATACAGTAACGAAGCTACAACGGGTACGAATTATGAATATTAAGCTTGCTGGATTAGAAGCTGGAAAGTGGCGAAATGTCACAGAGCAAGAGTTACAACAATTATTGAAGCAGCTATAGCTGTTTCTCAGTTTTATTTTTTGTTAGAAAAAATAAAACTATTGTTTTTTTTGAAAATAGCCCATATAATAAAAAACAACAAGATTCGACAATATATTTTGAAAAGTAATGATGAGGACATGAGTTATTTTTTACGATTCTCAGAGAGGGAAGCCTTAGGCTGTGAGCTTCCTAATACGAAAAGATACACTTACCACCTCTAAACTTCAAGAGTGAACTGCATCATGCATTGTAATTCTTGGCGGATAAAACCGTTATTAATTTACACGAGCTATAAAATGAGTTTATTTTGTTATACATTCATTTTATTAGAATAAGGGTGGAACCACGATTTCAACACTCGTCCCTTTGTTAGGGACGGGTGTTTTTTGCGTTCTTTTATAAAGGAATTTGGATTGAAAGCGGAAATATAGCGGTTTTTTATTTCTGAATATTTAGTCTTTTATTATTTTTTAGGAGGTAGAGAAAAATGAAATCATCTTTAAAGTTATCTGAGATGTTTGCAATAAGTTTAATGTTATTTGCACTATTCTTCGGTGCGGGGAATATGATTTTTCCACCAGCGTTAGGACAAGGTGCTGGAACAGATGTATGGGTGGCTTTATTTGGTTTTGTTATTACAGGTGTAGGGCTTCCTTTACTAGGAGTCATTGTCATTGCTTTAAAAGGAGATATTAATAAACTCGCAGGTCGTGTGCATCCGTTGTTTGCACTTGTTTTCACAGTTGCGATTTATTTATGTTTAGGTGTGTTTGTAAGTGTACCGCGTACAGGAACTGTTGCTTATGAAATGGCGGTTACTCCATTTTTATCAAGTTCCGTAGTCAGTCAGGCATATCCACTTGTTATCTTTACATTTATTTTCTTTGCAGTTACTTTCTATTTAGCGTTAAATCCTTCGAAATTAGTAGGACGTATTGGGAAAGTATTAACACCAATTTTATTAGCGGTTATTGCAATTATTGTCATCAAAGCATTGATTACACCGATGGGTGAGTTTGGAGCACCGACAGAAGCATATAAGGATCCGCTTTTCAAAGGATTTATTGATGGATACTTAACATTAGACGGATTAGCAGCACTTGTCTTCGGAAATGTAGTTGTTAATGCTTTAAAAGGAAAAGGAATTACCAATAAGAAAAGTATTGCGAAAGTGACAATTTTTGCGGGGATGATTGCAGCATTTGGTTTACTTATTGTTTACCTAGCGCTTGCTTATCTTGGGGCTTCTAGTGTATCGCTTGGAATGGGAGAAAACGGTGGTGTTATTTTAACAAATGTTGTGCATCATTTATTTGGTAGTTATGGCACTCTTCTACTGGGTGTAGCGATTGCAGCGGCATGTTTAACAACTTCGGTTGGAATCGTTGCAGCTTGCGGAGAGTTTTTCTCAGCATTACTACCAAAGCTGTCGTATCAAAAAGTTGTTTTCATCTTCTGCATGTTAGCATTTATGGTAGCAAACCTTGGTTTAACACAGCTAAATGCATTAGCGTTACCAATCTTAATCGCAATCTATCCAATTGGTATCGTATTAATCGTATTATCACTAATTGAAAATTACATGCGTATCCCGCTAGCAATGTATGTGGGTGGAATTGTAGGGGCATTTGTTGTTAGTTTCTTCGATGGTTTAAATAATGCTCAGATTCAAATTGCAGCATTATCGCCTATGTTAGAAAAGATTCCATTTTACAATGTAGGAATCGGTTGGCTCTTACCAGGAATCATCGGTATGTTTGTTGGATATATTATTTCTATTTTTCAGAAGCGGGAAGTTGTCGTAGAAAAATGAGGAAAAGAGACTTTCTTTGAAAGAAAGTCTTTTTTGTAGAAATTAATATATTGGGAAATTTATCTAAATCTATTGTTTATTGATGAAGGGATTTTTAATCTAAAAAAGACTTCCATTTTATTACCCCTTGTTCGTAACACCTATCCAGTTTCACCCACATAATATACTACTGTCGTTCAATAAAGTTTGAGGAGGATTATACCTTATGAATAAAACGCCAATTGTTCTCCATGATGAGCCTTTTGTAGCCCAGTATGAACAAATAATTACACCAGCAGAATGCCAAGAGTTAATCGAGCTATCTAAAAAGCACATCCAACCCGCACAAGCCTATGGACATACAGGGGAAAGGAAATCAGATTTTACTTGGCTTCCACACTATTCACATGGGCTTGTTAGTAAAGTATCTGAACTTATTGCTACTGCTATGCCCTTGCCGCTTAATCACGCTGAGCCATTACAGGCAGCGAGATATGAAGTTGGAGGGAAATTTGATGCCCATATTGATTGTTATGGTACCTGGCACGAAGGTGGGAGGAACCAAGTTAAACAAGGGGGACAACGACTTTATACAGCTATTCTTTATTTGAATACAGTTGATGCAGGTGGAGAAACTTTTTTTCCCTCTCTGAATCTTACAGTTACTCCAAGTGAAGGGAAATTATTAGTTTTTGAAAATTGTAAAAGAGGGACAGATGAACCGCATCCACTTTCATTGCATGAAGGTTGCGCAGTACATGAAGGAGAAAAATGGATTGCTACATTATGGTTTCGTGAAAAACCACAATATTAAAAATTCATTATTGGGTTTTTGAGAGGAATGAAAATTCTTATTTATTCTTGTTTATGTACAGTTTTTTTCTGTTGGACATTGCTCTAAGACTGATCTCTAGATAAGAGTCTTATCTTTTACATCTTATAAATATATAACGGTTGTCTTTGGTAACGAGTTGGTTGTACTCGCAAAGCAATAATATGGTATAGTGAAACGAGGCTGTTTTTTCCGTCTCGTTTTTTAAATGCTTCCTAATAGGTAGAAAGCATTCAAATGGAAAGGAAGACATTACATGCGATCAGAAGTAATTGTAAAGATAAAACCGAAATTTATAAAAGAAATTAAAAGTGGCTACCCGCTTATTTTAAAAGATGCAATTCAAAACTTAAATGATATACGAGAAGAGGGAACTATCATCAAAATTGTTGATGAGCAGAACCAATTTCTTGGTAAAGGATATTATGGAAAGCAAAATAAAGGATATGGCTGGATTTTAACAAGAAAAGAGCAAGAGCACATTGACCAAGCTTTCTTTGAAAGAAAAATCAAATCAGCGTTACATAAGAGAAAAGGTTTTTACAAATCGAATGATACAACAGCATTTCGTGTTGTAAACGGTGAAGGTGATGGTCTTGGCGGTTTAATCATTGATTATTACGATGGTTATTATGTAATCAGCTGGTATAGCGAAGGGGTTTATTCCTTTAAAAACGAAATCGTTGGAGCTCTTCAGAAAGTAGCAAACTTCAAAGGAATCTATCAGAAGAAGCGCTTTGATACAAAAGGAAAATATATTGAAGACGATGATTTTGTTGCTGGAGAACGAGGTGAGTTCCCAATCATCGTAAAAGAGAACGGTGTAAACTTTGCGGTGTATTTAAATGACGGAGCAATGGTAGGTGTATTTTTAGATCAGCGCAACGTTCGAAAACAAATTCGTGACACATATGCAAAAGGAAAAACAGTATTAAATATGTTCTCTTATACAGGAGCGTTTTCTGTATTCGCAGCACTTGGCGGAGCGACAAAAACAACAAGCGTTGACCTTGCGAATCGTAGCTTAAGTAAAACAATTGAGCAATTTAGCGTAAATGGCATTGACTATGAAGCGCAAGATATTATCGTAGAGGATGTATTCCATTACTTTAAATACGCAGCGAAGAAACAAATGAAGTTTGACATGGTTGTGCTAGATCCACCAAGCTTTGCACGCTCTAAAAAGTATACATTTAGTGCAGCGAAAGATTACAAAAACCTATTAAAAGAAACAATCACCATTACAGAAAATAACGGTATTATCGTTGCTTCCACAAATTGTAGTACGTTCGATATGAAAAAGTTTAAAGGCTTTATCGACACAGCCTTTAAAGAAATGAATGGTAAATATAAAATATTAGAAGAACATTCCTTGCCAGAAGATTTCCGTACGATTGATCAATTTAAAGAAGGTAATTACTTAAAAGTAGTTTTTATCGAAAAAATTAAAGGTTAGTGCAAAGAAAAATGAGCTCAATTTTACATGAGCTCATTTTTTTTATTAAATAATATTTTGCACTCTGCCAACCTGTCCATCTTGCAATCGTACTTTAATGCCGTGTGGATGAGATGGTGAATTCGTTAAAATATCTTTGACAATTCCTCTTGTTAGCTTCCCAGTTCGTTGATCTTGCTTTAACACAATATCAACTTCAAGGCCTGGTGAAATATTAGATCGTTTTTGTCCGTTCATTTACACACCTGTACGTCTACGTTGGTTATTTGGCTTTTTTGTTTGCTGGTTTTGTAATTTTTTTGTTGCTTGATTTTGGTTTTTCGCATTTGCGCCATTTCCATTCCCTTGCTTTTTCTTTGCAAGTTGTTCGCGCATTAAATCAGCTAAGCTTACTTTTTTATTTTCTGACATGGTAAGTCTCCTTTATATTAAGTTAATTATAAACAATAGTAGTGAATTTCATCATAACATTGTTGTGAAAAGAAATGAAGTCAGATTGAATTTTCATATAATTCTTTTCACCTTTATTGACTTCAGTTACAATTGAATTGTTAATGTTTGTAAAAAGGGGATAGAAGCATGTCAAATCATATTTTATTAGTAGAAGATGACATTTCCATTCAAGAGATGGTTGAAACATATTTATTAAAAGAGGGCTTTCAAATAACAATCGCATCCGATGGAGAAGAAGGAGTTCTCGCGTTTCTAAAAGGCTCATTTGATTTAATCATTCTCGATATCATGATGCCAAAGTTAGACGGTTTAGAGGTTGTGAGAATCATTCGAGAAAAAAGTGCTGTTCCCATTCTAATGATGTCTGCGAAGGATACGGATGTAGACAAGGCGATCGGTTTAGGTCTTGGAGCAGATGACTACATTTGTAAGCCGTTCTCTATGATTGAATTGGCAGCCCGGGTAAAGGCAGGCATTAGAAGATCGACAAAGTATTCAGCCACGGAGCAGAAGGAAGAAATGATTGAGATTGGTGATTTGAAAATTGATCCGATCAACTTCACTGTGCAAAAAAAAGAAAAACAACTAAAACTTACTTTGAAAGAGTTTGAGATTTTAAAACTATTTGTAAAGAATCAAAAGCGTGTATTTACAAAAGCACAAATTTATAATCTGATTTGGAATGAAGAATATTATGGTGATGATAATGTGATTAATGTTCATATGCGACGTTTACGTGAAAAGATTGAAGATGATCCATCTAATCCGGAATATATTAAAACACTATGGGGCATTGGCTATAAGCTGGAAGTGATGTAGTATGACAGCTCTTTTAATGATTGTTATCTGTGTATTATTGGGCGTTATTTATTTTCAATATAGAATTGGGAAAAGTAAGAGTGCAAATGTACACTATACATATGAAAAGTTACAGGATATTGTAAAGCAACAAACAGGTGAAAAGTTATTGGTTATGACGGATGATCAAGAATTACAAAAATTATTAGTAGCAATTAATTATTTGTTAGATGCGAAACAGAAAACGAATGCAGATCATGCGAAGGTTGAAATTTCAATGAGAAAGATGTTATCTAACATTTCACATGATTTAAAAACGCCGCTTACTGTTATTCTTGGATATACAGAAATGTTAAATGTAGATAAAAAGATGAACGAAGAAGAACGACAAGTTTTGCTAGAAAAAGTGCATTTGAAAACGCTAGAAGTAATGGAACTTATTCATAAGTTTTTTGATTTAGCAAAGTTGGAATCTGGTGATAAAGCAATCGAAATGACAAAGGTGAATATGAATGAAGTGTGCCGAGAGAAAATTTTATCCTTTTATGATTTAGTAACGACGAAAGGGTTTGAGGTACGGATTGATATACCAGAGAAGAATGTGTATGCACTTGGAAATGCTGAAGTATTAGGCCGAGTGTTAAATAATTTAATATCTAATGCGATTGCGTATGGATATGACGGAAAAACGCTTGGTATTACATTAAGAGAAGATGATAGGTGCGTGTATGTTGAAGTATGGGACCGCGGGAAAGGAATTGATGAATCTCATATTGATAAAGTATTTGAACGTATGTATACGCTAGAAGATTCAAGGAATCGATTATATCAAGGGAGCGGTCTTGGACTCACCATCACAAAGCGACTTGTAGAATCGTTAGGCGGCGAAATTCATCTTTCCAGTAAGCCATATGAGAAAACAGTATTTACAATTGTGCTGAAAAAGATCGAATTTTAGCTTGTAGAAAAGAGAATTCTACAAGCTTTTTTGACTTAAGGAATTTGTAAGGAATGGGTAAGAAAAAAGAGACTTTCATTGACTATGATATACATATAAAGATGTGGCGAAAGGGGAAAATGATATGTCATATATATTAAAAACAAATAGGCTAACAAAAGTATTTCAAGGAAAAGAAGTAATTTCAGGGGTTAATATGCATGTGAAAAAAGGAGAAATCTACGGTTTTTTAGGACCGAATGGTGCTGGTAAAACAACGATTATGAAAATGATTACTAATTTAATAAAACCGACGAGCGGAGATATTGAAATTTTTGGTGAGAAATTAACAGATACTTCTTATGAAGTGTTAAAACGAATGGGGACGATTATTGAATATCCTATTTTCTATGAAAAATTAACAGCTCAGGAAAATTTATATCTTCATTGCGAATATATGGGTTACTACGATAAGAAGGGAATTGAGCACGCATTAAACCTTGTTAATTTACACAACGTGGAGAATAAAAAAGTAAAAGATTTTTCACTGGGGATGAAACAAAGATTAGGAATTGCCAGAGCGATTCTGACAAAGCCAGAGCTATTAATTTTAGATGAGCCAATTAACGGCCTAGATCCAATCGGTATTAGAGAATTGCGCGACTTATTTAAAATGCTTTGCAAAGAATATGGAATTACCTTGTTAATCTCTAGCCATATTTTAGGAGAAATGGAGCAAATGGCGGATACGATTGGCGTAATTCAAAATGGAAAATTGATAAAAGAAGTTTCAATGAAAAGTATTAATGGTAAACAAACGGAGTATATTGAAATTCACGTTCAAGATGTGAAACGAGCGGCTTATGTTTTAGAAAATAAACTCAGCATAACAAACTACAAGATTATGAGTGAGAGTATTATTCGCGTGTATGAAATGACAGAAATGCAGCAGGCAATTTCGAAAACATTGATCGTGAATGATGTGGAAATTGAAAGCATAAACAAAAAGCATAGTTCATTAGAAGAGTATTTCTTAAATCTTGTGAATGGAGAGGGAATCCATGCTTAAACTTATGAAACTAGAATGGAAAAAACATCTCTTATCTCGTTATCTTAAAGGAATCGCAATTTGTATTGTATCAATTTTCGTTGCTACTGCTCTTATGGCATGGGGTTCTAAAGCTGAGGGTGAGCAAATGTTTTCAGATTATGCGGGATTTATGTCTTTAACAAATATTTTTATTAGAACAACATTTATGATTTTTTCAGCTGTCATTTTATCGCGTTTAGTAATTGATGAATACAAAAGTAAAACGATGCAATTATTGTTTAGCTATCCATTAGAGCGAAAAAAAATAATGCAAGCTAAGTTAGCGATTACCTTTGGATTTTGTTTTTTTACCATAATTCTTTCTACGTGTATCATCAATATATTAATTTTCTTTTTAAACCCAATTATAGTTTTTTTTGAAACACCTGTTACTATGGCACAAATTATTGCTACCATTCCAGCTACTTTTCTTACTGCATTTATGATGGCTGGAATTAGTTTAGTTCCTTTATATTTTGGCATGAGGAAAAAGTCAACTCCTACAACGATCACCTCGTCTATAGTAATTGGATTATTGATTAACTCAACTGTTACTAATGGGGAAGGACAGATTAGTTTGTTTGACTTCATTGTAGTACCGATTGCACTTTGTCTACTAGGTCTTACAATTGGTTATCTGTCTTATCATAAAGTGAATAAAATGGATGTGGCTTAAATACAGATACAATCTTGAAGGAAAGTCATTACTTGTAGAAACAAAATCAGGAGATATTGGTGTGTCTTATAAAGAAGCTCCAACTTCATTCCAGCTTGCTGCTAACAGAAACTCATCCGATATAGTAGTGAGTTTAAATGGATTTAAGAAAAGAACGAATACGGAAAAAACAAAAGAAGGTGTAATCGGTGATGCATCAAATAAGGCGGAGCTTTTAAGCGAAAAAGGCACTATATATATCAAATAATAATCAGAAGAGGTGAATATATCATGCGAAAAAAATCAACTCGTTCCATCAGTGACATATTTTCTATGCTGTTTTTTTACTGTACGACGGGACTATTAAGCGTTATTGTTGTTCCAGTTTTGGCAACGATTGCGTACGGTTTCGGTTTTTGTACTGTACTTATATTGATTGCAGGTATTATTCGTTCTTTTGGAGCTACATGGGTACAAATGGATATTGGACCTGGTTTATCAATCCCTCAGGAGTGGAGTATGGTTTGGGCTCTGATTATAGGTGGAATCGTGGGAAGTATCGCCTATTTTAGTTGGAAGTATCTCCGTATTTATTTGAACTTTCTATCTAGAAGTTATCGTAAAGTATTACCAGTTAATGAACAATAAAATCGAACAGGAGGATTTATTCACTATAACATATGAACTAGGGGGGATAACATGCTGCAACTTATAAAGCTAGAAATGAAGAAATGTAAGCTTGGGTGGTATATGAAAGGTGCAATTATTGCAAATGTAGTGATGGTTGCGATGTTGTTTTTTGTAAGCTATGTGTCACAAATTGAAGGGGATGTAGAATTAGGAAATCCTCAAGGTATTCTTTTAATGGCGAGTGTAATGGTGAGAGGAACATTTATTGTCTTTGCAGGAGTACTAATTGCAAAATTAGTAATTGAAGAATATAAAAATAAAACAATATTGCTCATGTTTTCGTATCCGATTAGTCGAAAAAAAATCATTGCAAGTAAGTTATTAATTACCGCAATATTAACATTCATAACAGTCTTACTATCTAACATTTTTATAGTAAGTGTCTTCTTTACATTAAATAGTTTTATGCTAGTTATTCCGAATACAATAACGATAGGTGAGTTAATTCAAGAAAGTATAAAAGCAATTCCTTTTGCTGTTGCAGCTGCAGGAGCAGGTTTAATTCCATTATATTTCGGTATGCGCAAATATTCTGTTCCAACAACGATTGTGTCGTCCTTAATTGTTGTGATGATTGCATGTCAAAATCAGCCGGAGTTCTCATTAGCAACCTTTCTCCCGCTTCAATTCGCGCTTGCGGCTATTGGCATTGTGATTGCTTATTATGGAATTAGAAATATTGAGAACGAAGATGCACTATAAAGTTTCACATGAAACAAGTGACATAAAAAGACAAGGTGCTCAGCCACCTTGTCTTTTTATGTCATTACATTTTGGGAGTTTCCATTCCTGCAGCGGCCCATTCCTCTTTAGCTGGCCCATAAATACCTGGGACTTTTAATCCAGCTTGGCGCATTAAAACAGTCATTTGACCGCGGTGGTGATTTTGATGATTAATGAGAGTCATCAAAAAAATAGAGTTTGGCATTGGACGCCCAAAGAAATCATTAATTGTTGTTAAATCTTTATCAGTCCACTCTGTTTGGATTGCCTCTACAAAAGCCGTGTTTACTTTACGGTAACCTTCCGAAATTGCCTTCGCGGAAGTCGGTATAGGATAATCATTTGCTTCTCCCTCAAATTGTAAGCCTGTTCCTGATAGCATGACTGGAATCGCAGTGACGATATGCCAAGCAACTCTACCTAAAGTCCAATGCCCAGGTGCAATCTCTTGTGCTAAAGATTCATCAGTTAATGCATCCAATACCTTTTGTGTAGAATCAGCCTCATATTTCCATGTTTTTAAAAAGCCTTCAATTGTTTGGTACATGTTATCCCCCCTATGGTTACATTCATAGGGTAAATTCGTGAAAGGATTCGTTTTTCCTTCTCTTATTTAATTTTCGATCCATACTACAATATGTTTGGGAATATGTAAATTAGGGGGAATCTTCATTGTACTTCGTATATTAAGTGGGTAGAGAATGAGGCAAAGAGTGGTGATGAAGTAAAAGAAGTATCTTTTATATAATATACTATGATCGTATTATATTTGTTTTATAAGGCGTATGTTAATTTATGCCGCACTGAAATTTGCCATGACATAAAAAACGCAAGCTTCTAAATAAAAGAAGCTTGCATTTTTAACTAACATTCTTCCCGCTTTTTCTCATTAACCACAAGAAATAAGGAGCACCAAGGACAGCGACTACTAGCCCAGAAGGAATCTCTTTCGGATAGACAATGGTTCGTCCAAGTAAGTCAGCGATGCAAAGAAGGATAGCTCCAAATAGCGCTGAACAAACAAATAATTTTTGATGATTCATCCCGACAACGATGCGCGCTAAGTGCGGTGCAACGAGTCCTAAGAAAGCGATTGTACCAACGGCAGCAATGTTCACTGAGGCGAGCAACGTTGCTAGGATAATAAGTGCGAAACGTGTTTTGTCTACACGTTGTCCAAGTCCTGTTGCTAAGTCATCTCCAAGTATGAGAACATCAAGCTGTTTCATTAAGAAGAATATCGTTGGTACGAGAATAAGAGAGGGATATAAAATTATATTTTCTAAGTGATTCCACCCTCTGGCATAGGTACTGCCTGATAACCAAGTTAATGCAGCAGCTACGTTCAAGTTTGCCCTCACGATAAAGATTTGAATAATGGCGGAACCGAGTGCTGATACGCCGATTCCAATTAATGCAAGGGCTGTTGGGTTAAATCCTGACTTCCATGAAAAGAAGAGGACAACTCCAACTGCAAATAGTCCACCAATGAATGCACCGATTGGTAAGAAAACTCCTGGAAGTGCAGGGAAGACATACATAATTGTTAAAGCACCGACACCTGCTCCAGATGAAATACCAATGATAGATGGATCCGCAAGCGGATTTCGTAGTATTCCTTGAAAGACTAGTCCGCTTATGGCAAGGCATCCTCCGGCAACAGCAGCGACGAGCATCCTTGGTAAACGAAGGTTCATCATCATATTTTTATCAAATTGGGTCAGCTGCCCTGTTATTACATTGATTATGTTTTCGATATAAGCATTACTGCCAAGTGTAACGCCAAGTGCAACGGTTACAATACAAAGAACGATCGAAATGCAGATGACTTTTTTATAAGAGAAATATTTTGAGCTAGCACCGGCTGCGTTTGCTCCATTATCGCTCATATATTGTTTTGATTTCATCATGCGATAAACTAAGTAAATAAGCCACGGTGAACCAATTATTGCAGTAACAGCACCTACAGGAAGTTCAGCACCAGTTGGGTCTATTAATCTACCAACGACATCTGCTCCAAGTAATAAAATAGCTCCCCATAAGAAAGAGGAGAGAAGCAACGGGAGATGTTGTCGATAGCCAATCAGACGCATTAGATGCGGTGCAACTAAGCCAACAAAACCAATTGGTCCAACAACTGTTACAACGACTGCTGTTAAAAAAATAGCTGCAATAAAAGCGATAAAACGCGTTACTTCTGTTTTTTCTCCAAGTGAAACAGCAACATCATCACCTAAAAGAAGCACATTTAGTTTACGTGACATAAACAGTACAACCAAAAAGGCACAAACAACAAATGGAGCCGCAAATTGAACACCATCCCAGTTATTTTGTACAAGTGATCCTGCCCCCCATAGGAATAGACCAGCTGTTTCGTTTTCATAAAAAAGCTGCATTGTTCCGGTAAAGGCAGAAAGCATTAGTGTCACAACCATACCAGCTAATGCCATGCGTAGGGGAGTTCCTTTTTTACCACCAGAAATACGATATACGCACAAAGCCGTTACCGCTCCTCCGATAAATGTAAAAAGGAGAGAGTGTACTTGTAAGTATTTCGGTAAAAAAATAGTGGCGGCGACTAGAAAGAAATACGCCCCTGAATGGATCCCCATTGTACTTGCTTCAGCCAGTGGATTTTTCGTTAAAGTTTGTAAAATAACCCCTGATACAGCTAGAGCACCACCAGCTAAAATAGCAATGGCAGCCCGTGGCAACCGCAGCATCATTAATGTTTGATGCTCAAGAGATTGATTTGGAGAAAAGAGAGCATCCATAATCATACTGTAAGAAATATTTGCTTGTCCCTGTCCGATATGAATAAAGAAAAGGAGGAGCAAGAGAGCTGCTCCTCCTCCGAATACAAGACTTGCTCGAAGTGTATGCTGTAAGTTATTCATTATGCAATCACTTCTTCGCTGTCATTACATCTGCAACTTGTTTTGCTAATGATTTTGCAGATTCAGGGCCACCGAAGATCCAAGTGTCACCTTTTAATTTATACATTTTATTTTCTTTTTTGAATTTCAATTCTTCCCATGCTGGGTTCCCTTTTAGCTGTTTATCGAAAATGTTATCGTCATCAGCTACGATGTATAAGAAGTTTGCATCTTGTACACCTTGTAGTGCTTCTACAGTTGTTTGTTTGAAGCCGTCTGGTTCAGATTTACCAGGTTCAAATGCATTTGTTAAACCTAACTTTTTCGTAATTTGTACCGCTGTAGAATTGTCTGTTAACAGACGGAATGTTGGAACATTTTTTGCTGTAAAGGATTGTGTCATTACGATGTTTTTATCTTTTAAGTTTGCTTTATCAATTTTTGCTTTTGCGTCAGCAAATGTTTTGTCCATATCTGCTAATACTTTTTTACCTTGCTCTTCTTTTCCAACTGCTTTTGCGATTTGCTTAAATGTTTCTGTCATTTCTGCAAAATGATCGTTATTGCTTGTTGATGGGTCAAACATAATTGTTGGTGCAATTTGTTCTAACTCATTTTTAATCGCTTTACTACGGAATGAAGCTGTAATAATTAAATCCGGTTTTAAGCGGTTAATTTCTTCTAAGTTTGGTTGTTGACGTGTACCTACATCTACCACATCTTTATTTGGTTTTGTTTCTGTGTTTACCAATTTATTATAGTTCTTAATATCAGCCATCCCGACAGGTTGAACGCCAAGTGCTAATAAATCTTCCGCATATACCCACTCAAGCACAACAACTTTTTTTGCTGGTTTATCTAACTTTGTTTCACCTTCAGCGTGTTTAATTGTAATCGCTTGTTTTTTGTCATCTGTTTTTGTTTCCTTTTTCTCTTCTTTTTGCTGTCCGCATCCGACAACGAATAGAAGAATAACCATAAGAATGCTAACGACTTTTTTCATTTTTTTCCCCCAAAGAAAGTATTGTACGATGCGATAACCTGTGTAATTGAAAAAGATTATCACTATCAACACGGAAATCATACTATGAGGGGTTTAGAAGTGTCAATCTTTTTCTTTCTATTCTGACAAAAAATACTCTTTAGAACATTAGGGTATATTTTTTTTGCTATAAAGCTTTTAAAATATGAATTTCTAAGAAAAACAGGAGAAGTATAAGGAATGGGACGACATTATTCTGTGTGTTGTGGAATAGTTGATCAAAAGTCAGAATATTATGATTGTAACGCAATTATGACTGTAATATAATGAAAACAATCATCATGAATGGACATTCATTTTATTCGTGTAAGAACAGGAAGGAGGAATGAGGATGGAAAAACCTTGGTTACAAATTTATCCTGAGGAAATTCCACACACAATTTCTTACGATATTAGGCCGCTCCATGTATATTTACAAGAGATGTCTTCTCGGTATCCAGAAAAGAAAGCGCTTCATTTTTTAGGGAAGGATATTACATTTTCAGAGCTGAGTCGTAAGGTGAATCAATTTGCAAATTATCTTCGTAAGCTTGGTGTGAAAAAAGGTGACCGAGTTGCGATTATGTTACCCAATTGCCCGCAAGCTGTGATCGGATATTATGGTACGTTACTTGTAGGTGGTATAGTGGTACAAACAAATCCCCTGTATACGGAGAGGGAGTTAGAATATCAACTCCATGATTCTGGAGCGAAGGTTATTCTTTGTGTTGACCTAGTCTTTCCGAAAGTCACCAATGTTCAGCCTGCTACAAAGGTGGAGCACGTTATTGTAACCCGCATTGCAGATTTTTTACCGTTTCCCAAAAACTTACTTTATCCCTTCGTACAAAAGAAGCAAACGAATCTTGTTGTGAAAGTAACGGAAAGTGATACGATTCATGTTTGGAAATCGATAGAAAAAGAAAGTGATGAAATGGTAGAAGTGCCGTGTGACCCTGAAAGTGATTTAGCACTCTTACAATATACGGGAGGTACGACAGGTTTTCCGAAAGGAGTTATGTTAACGCATAAAAATCTTGTATCAAATACACTGATGGGTGTCCATTGGTTATATAACTGTATAGAAGGAGAAGAAGTTATTCTTGGTGTCCTTCCGTTTTTCCATGTGTATGGGATGACAGCTGTAATGAATTTAGCCATTATGCAAGGGTATAAAATGGTGCTAGTTCCGAAGTTTGATATGAAAATGGTGTTTGAAGCAATTAAAAAACATAAAGTTACACTATTTCCAGGGGCTCCGACAATTTATATTGCCCTTTTAAATAGCCCACTTCTTAAGGAATATGATATTTCTTCCATTCGTGCTTGTATTAGTGGTTCTGCACCGCTTCCAGTAGAGGTGCAAGAGAAATTTGAGAGGGTTACAGGAGGGAAGTTAGTAGAAGGGTATGGGCTCACAGAATCATCTCCAGTCACACATGGCAATTTCTTATGGGAGAAGCGTGTACCGGGAAGTATTGGTGTTCCGTGGCCAGATACGGAAGCACGCATTATGTCGCTTGAAACAGGAGAATATTTACCAGCAGGTGAGATTGGTGAAATTGTAGTGAAGGGCCCGCAAGTTATGAAAGGGTACTGGAATAAGCCTGAGGAAACAGCGGCGGTATTACAGGATGGGTGGTTACACACAGGTGACGTTGGCTATATGGACGAAGATGGATTTTTCTATGTGAAGGATCGCAAAAAAGACATGATTGTTGCCAGCGGTTTCAATGTTTATCCGCGCGAAGTGGAAGAAGTATTATATGAGCATGAAAAGGTGCAAGAAGTGATTACGATTGGTGTCCCAGATCCATATCGAGGGGAGACTGTGAAAGCTTTTGTTGTGCTAAAAGAAGGGGAAGTTTGTTCTGAAGAAGAGTTAGATCAGTTTGCTCGTAAATATTTGGCTGCTTATAAAGTTCCAAAAGTATATGAGTTTCGAAGTGAGTTACCAAAAACAACAGTAGGAAAGATTTTACGCCGTGTCCTTATAGATGAAGAACAAAAGAAGAAAGAGGACGAGAAGACGGGCTAAGGCCCTTTCTTTTTTGAAATATAGGATTGACAATTTTTTAAATAGTCAGTATTATTGAGATGTGAATGATTATTCATTCAGTCATTCATCTTCTTGAAGGAGACAGTAAAGTGAAAAAAAATCGACCAAAATATAACCAAATTATAGATGCTGCGGTTATTGTGATTGCAGAAAATGGATACCATCAAGCGCAAGTTTCTAAAATTGCGAAGCAAGCTGGTGTAGCTGATGGAACCATTTATTTATATTTTAAAAATAAAGAAGATATATTAATATCCTTATTCCAAGAGAAGATGGGAGAATTTATAGAAACAATTCGTCAAAAAACAGCAGGAATTGAAAGCGCTGTAGAGAAGTTATTTATGTTGGTAGAAACGCACTTCTTGCTGTTGTCGCAAAATGATCCTCTTGCTATTGTCACGCAACTAGAACTTCGTCAATCCAACCAAGAGTTACGCCTCAAAATAAATGAAGTATTAAAAGGATACTTACAAGTCATCGATGAAATTTTGGAAACAGGTATAAGACAAGGAGAATTTAGGGCGGATTTAAATGTTCGCATAGCAAGGCAAATGATCTTTGGAACAGTAGATGAAGTTGTGACCAATTGGGTAATGAGCGATCATAAATATAATTTGGTCGCACTTTCAAAAACGGTACATGGACTGCTTATTTCAGCTTGTGGTTACCGTCAATAATGGGAGGGATCATGTTGAAATTTCTATCTGTAACAGTAGAAGACCATATCGCGGTGGCGACATTGAATCATCCGCCAGCTAACGCTATGTCTTCACAAGTGATGCATGACGTTACTGAGTTAATTGATCAAGTCGAAAAGGATGAAAATGTCCGCGTTGTTGTTCTTCATGGGGAAGGGCGCTTCTTCTCAGCAGGAGCAGATATTAAAGAGTTTACTTCTGTTGAGGAAGCAAAACAAGCAACGGAGCTAGCACAGCTTGGACAAGTTACGTTTGAGCGTGTCGAAAAGTGCTCAAAACCAGTCATTGCGGCAATTCATGGAGCGGCACTTGGCGGTGGCCTTGAATTCGCTATGTCTTGCCACATGCGCTTTGTAACTGAGAGTGCAAAGCTTGGGTTACCAGAGCTAACGCTTGGACTTATTCCTGGCTTTGCAGGTACACAGCGTCTGCCACGTTATGTTGGCAAAGCAAAGGCTTGTGAAATGATGCTAACAAGTACACCAATTACAGGTGCACAAGCATTAGAATTTGGACTTGTTAACGGCGTGTTTTCAGAAGAAACACTTTTAGAAGAGACTCTCAAAATTGCGAAGCAAATTGCTGGAAAAAGCCCAGCGACAACTCGTGCTGTGTTAGAGTTGTTACAAACAACAAAATCATCTCATTATTATGAAGGTGTGCAGCGTGAGGCACAAATATTTGGTGAAGTGTTTACGAGTGAAGATGGAAGAGAAGGGGTGGCGGCATTCTTAGAAAAACGCAAACCTTCATTTAGTGGTAGGTAGTTCAAATTATTTTTTAACATAAATTAACAGAATATTAAAATTGATGGAATCTTTCTGAAAAACAAGGGGGTAAATGGAATGAACATCTACGTACTCATGAAACGAACATTTGATACAGAAGAGAAAATTGTAATTAAAAACGGTGCAATTTATGATGGCGAAGCGGAATTCATCATCAACCCTTACGATGAATATGCGATTGAAGAAGCGATTCAAGTGAGAGACGCACAAGGTGGGGAAATTACGGTTGTAACAGTTGGCGGCGAAGACAGTGAAAAAGAACTTCGTACTGCGCTAGCGATGGGCTGTGATAAAGCGGTATTAATCAATATTGAAGATGATGTTGAGAATGGTGACCAATTTACAACAGCAAAAGTGCTTGCTGAATATTTAAAAGATAAAGAAGTAGATTTAATTTTAGGTGGAAATGTAGCGATTGATGGTGCATCTGGACAAGTTGGACCACGCGTAGCGGATGCACTAAATATTCCATATGTAACTACAATTACAAAGCTTGAAATTAACGGCACAAGCGTGAAAATTGAGCGCGATGTTGAAGGGGATACGGAAGTGATTGAAACATCGCTACCACTTTTAGTAACAGCGCAACAAGGTTTAAATGAACCGCGTTATCCATCGCTTCCAGGTATTATGAAAGCGAAGAAAAAGCCGCTTGAAGAACTAGAATTAGATGATTTAGATTTAGAGGAAGATGATGTAGAAGCAAAAACAAAAACAATCGAAATCTATTTGCCTCCTAAGAAAGATGCTGGAAAAGTGTTACAAGGCGAGCTGCAAGATCAAGTAAAAGAACTTGTATCGTTGCTCCATACAGAAGCGAAAGTAATCTAATAAAATACGAAATTATATATGCAGGAGGGAAAATCTATGGCTCGTAAAGTATTAGTAATGGGTGAAGTTCGTGACGGATCACTACGTAACGTTTCGTTTGAAGCGGTAGCAGCAGCGAAAACAATTGCAGAAGGCGGTGAAGTGGTTGGCCTTCTAATTGGAGAAAGCGTTGCATCATTTGCAAATGAATTGATTCATTACGGTGCAGATCGCGTTGTGACAGTTGAAAACGAAAAGTTAAAATCATATACATCTGATGGCTATGCACAAGCATTTTTAGCTGTGTATGACGAAGAGAAGCCAGAAGGTATTGTCTTTGGACATACAGCACTTGGCAAAGATTTATCACCAAAGTTAGCTGCTAAACTTGAAGCTGGCCTTGTTTCTGATGTAACTGCATTAGAAGTTACAGGTGGAAATGTTGTCTTCACACGCCCAATTTATTCTGGTAAAGCGTTTGAGAAAAAGATTGTAACAGATGGCATTCTATTTGCGACAGTTCGTCCAAATAACATTACGCCACTTGAAAAAGATGAAGCGCGTACAGGTGATGTGTCTTCTATTACAGTTGATGTGAAAGATTTACGTACAATCATTCAAGATGTTGTGCGTAAAACAGCAGAAGGTGTAGACCTTTCAGAAGCGAAAGTTATTATTGCTGGCGGACGCGGAGTGAAAAGTGAAGACGGTTTTAAACCGTTAAAAGAATTAGCAGACGTACTAGGTGGCGCTGTTGGGGCATCACGTGGTGCTTGTGATGCAGAGTATTGCGATTACTCATTACAAATTGGACAAACAGGTAAAGTGGTTACGCCAGACTTATATATTGCATGCGGTATTTCTGGTGCGATTCAGCATTTAGCAGGTATGTCTAATTCAAAAGTAATTGTTGCAATTAATAAAGATCCAGAAGCAAGTATTTTCAAAGTAGCTGATTATGGTATTGTTGGCGACTTATTCGAAGTGGTTCCTTTATTAACAGAAGAGTTTAAAAAGTTAAAAGTACATTCTTAATTTGAGTAACCCTTGAGTTCCAAGTGAAATACCCCTATATATAGAAAAGCGAGAGGTCCCCTGCCTCTCGTTTTTTAGCATATACCTTATATTTTTGTATAGTATAAAGGTACATTTTTTTGTTACAATACATAACGATACATAATATTCGCCACGTATATAAGTTAGTGATATACTTTTGGTAGAATACACTTGAAGGAGGAAATAAAATGGCAATTGTAAACGCAACTGACCAAAACTTCGCAGCTGAAACAAGCGAAGGTATTGTATTATTAGATTTCTGGGCACCATGGTGTGGCCCTTGTAAAATGATCGCTCCTGTACTAGAGGAAATCGATGCAGAATTAAGCGATAAAGTAAAAGTCGTAAAAGTAGACGTTGATGAAAACCAAGAAACTGCTCGTCAATTTGAAGTAATGAGCATTCCATCTCTTTTCGTATTAAAAGATGGTAAAGTGGTTGACCAAGCGTTAGGATACAAACCAAAAGAAGCGTTAGTAGAATTAGTTTCTAAACACTTCTAATTTGTAAAGTCCAGCATAAATGCTGGGCTTTTTTTATTGGTTCAAATTACCACCTGAAAATATGACAACGGATACAATATTTATGTTGACACTTATCGTAAGCGCTCTTATAATCAATCTGACGACAATGAAAATCACTATCACTTAAGGGCGTAGGGGGAAGTAATCCATGACATTAAAGTTAAAAATATTATCTGCAGCAGCAGTAGCATCTCTTCTTTTTGCAGGCTGTGCGAAAGAGGAAACAAAAAAGTCTGAAGCACAAGATAAAAAAACAGAACAATCTGTTAAAAAAGAAGAGACAAAACAACAAGAAGTAGATTTTGTACAAGCTTACAAAGATGGAGTAGCTGAACTTGAAAAAGCGAAAGATGGCAAAGAGGTTGACTTCGATAAAGTAACAAAGTTATATAAAGATAAATTACAATCTCTTGTTCAAAAGTGTGATGGTGAATTTAATGAACAAATCGATCAAACAATTACAGCTGCATTAGAAGCTGGGAAAAAGAAAGAAATGGAACCTATGGTTGTAAAACAACTATTTGATAAATTAATGCAAAAAGAGTTTTTCCAATCGATGCGCCACGAATTTAAAGAAATTGATACAAACTGGGGCAAAAAAGATGTTGTGAAAAAAGAAATGGATGAAGCTCTAGCTTTTTATAAAGGTGTAGAAGGTACAGTTGGGAAACGTGATACGGCATACGGTACACAAATGGCTTCTCAAATTAAAGGCGGCTTTGATGAAATGACAGCTGCAATTGAAAAGGATGACAAACTTGCATTTGCGCTTGGAAAACAAGTTGTAGATAAAACGTTAATGAAAACGTTCTATTTTGCAACAGGTGCAGTGCCGAATGGTTATGCTACAAAAATGGTAGAAGAAGTAAAGAAAGATGAGAAAAAAGCTAAAATTGAACAAGCAGAAGGATGGGCATTTTATCAAGCAATTTATCCGTATATGAAAAAAGCAGCTCCTGAAGATGCAGACTTTATCTTAAGGCAGTTTGATTTAAAAACTGATGTGAAAACAGTTGATGCAAAAGCGGTAAATCAAGCGTTTGTACGTGGATTTGCAAAAGTTGCATTAGGTGAGTATAAAGAAAGCCAAGAGAATTTTGGAAAAGATAAAGGTCCTATTACAGCATTAGAAGGTGCGTTATTCATTAATATCATTGAAAATGATTTGAAAACAGTACTTGGCGAACAGCAAACAGTAGAATTAACAAAAACAGCTCAATCTTATTTAGAAGCAGTAAAAGCGAAGAAGAAAGAAGATGCTGATAAATTGTTACCACAACTTGAGGCTGCGTTAAATAAAGCTGTTGAAGCAGCGAAATAATTTGCTCATACGTATGTCTTTTTGAAGAAACCTTGTCTTGACAGGGTTTCTTCTTTTACATAGTGTGGTAGAGGGTGGTGAAATGAATGAAAGTATTAATTACTGGAGGAGCAGGGTTTATCGGAAGCCATCTTGCTTTGAAATTGTTAGGACAAGGAAAGCAAGTTGTACTACTTGATAATTTCCACTCCTATTATGCAAAATCAAGAAAACAGTTTCAGCTTGAACAAGTGCAGCGATATGGAACTGTCCCATTTTACGAGTGCGATATTTTGCATAAAGAAGATGTGAAAGCTGTTATGCAGCAAGAAAAGGTTGATGCAGTAATTCATCTAGCTGGATTTCCAGGGGTGAGACCGTCGTTGAAGATGCCAGGTGCTTATGTTGATATTAATATAAAAGGGACGAGTAATGTATTAACATGTGCAGGAGAAGAAAATATAAAACATGTCATCGTGGCATCCTCTTCTTCTGTGTACGGAGAGAAAATGGGAATGCCTTTGCAGGAGGAAATGGCCAATGGTCGAGTTTTATCTCCTTATGCAGCATCAAAATACGGAGCGGAATCGCTTTGTCATGCTTATCAATATATGTATGGGTTTCAACTAAATATTTTACGTTTCTTTACTGTATATGGTCCATGGGGGCGTCCTGATATGGCAATAGCGAGCTTTATTCGAAAATTGCTAAATGGAGAAGAAATTGTTGTATACGGAAAGGGAACAGGCCGAGATTACACGTACATTGATGATATTACGGAAGGAATTGCTCTTACGTTAGAGTCGAATAGAAGTGATGTGTACAATCTAGGGTCGAATGAACCGATTTTAATGACAGAATTACTTGCGCAGTTAGAGAAGCATTTCCCATTGATGCGTGTAAGGAGAGAGGCGCATCGTAAAGGGGATGTGACATCGACATGGGCTGATATTTCAAAGGCGAAAGAACAGCTAGGATATGAGCCGCGTGTATCTTTTGCAGAAGGGTTGGAGCGAACGATTGCTTGGGCGAAACAATATCCGGATACTGTTTAATCTTTGTGGTATTTTTTTGTTATGTGTTTTCTTTGTCATATCGTGGAAATCGTTTGAAGCGTCTTCTTTGTGGAAACAACTATATGGATTATGGAAACATCCTGATGCGGTAGTGCTTCTTATCATGATATATGGTGTTGCATTTTTCTTTCGTGCTTATGCATGGAAGTTATATCTTCACCATCATATTACAATGAAAGAG
The DNA here is from genome assembly GCF_002560575.1 of Bacillus sp. AFS023182. NCBI lineage: Bacteria > Bacillati > Bacillota > Bacilli > Caryophanales > Bacillaceae > Bacillus > Bacillus sp. AFS023182. The sequence continues at coordinate 207,387 of NZ_NTRO01000022.1, forward strand.
TCTTTATATGGATTGTTTTATAGTTTGTTTATTAATCATGTTTCTCCTTTGAAAGTAGGGGACGCTATTCGCATTGCGATTATTACAAAAGAAAAGAAAGTGACATTAGGAGAAGCGACACAATCAGTTGTTGTGCTCCGTATATTAGATTTGCTTATCCTTGGTATATTTGGAGCCGTAGGGATGTTTATACTGTGGGGGGATATTTTGTTAAATGCTCCCGTTATCCTTGCTTGTATATGTATTGGAATTGGTATGTTGTTTCTTGTGCATAAGAAAGCACCGCAATTTGTAGAGAATCAGTGGAAGCAATTAAAGGCAGGTTTGTTTACAATACAAGGGATCATCATTATCTTGCTGATTGTAATAAGCTGGATTTGCGAAGCTTTTGTTATATATGAAATTGCGAGTTCTCTTACATTTATACAAGCGATTTGGGTCAATAGCGTGACCATCGCGGGGCAAGTATTTCAATTAACGCCAGGCGGTATTGGGACATATGAAACGGTGATGACGTTTGCGTTAAGAGCGCTTGGGATAGAATCGGTCGAGGCGTATGAATGGTCATTAATGAGTCATGGATTTAAGTTTATATTTTCTTATGGTGTGGGCGCACTTTTACTCGTTTTATACCCAATGGAATTGCGCTCACTTGTTAGTCAGAAGGGGGAAAACATCCGGTGGAAGAAGTGAAAAAGGCATCAAAATTTGAAAAGGTAGCGGCCCGCTGCTGGAACTTGCTGAATGAAGGGAAACCATTTACACCGATTTTTGTATTCGGCACATTTTTATTGTTTTCCATCTCGCAGTTTGGACAACCTGGTTTTATTCCAGCATTTTTTAGCAGTTTTATCCTCATTGTACCTTTACTTGTTTTATATTATTTGTTTGATTTTCCATTGTTTTTACGAAATTATTTATGGTTTCCGTTTATCGCCTATTTAATTGTATTTAAGGTGGTTCATTTACCATTATTCTTTTTGGCATTGGGATTATATTTCTTCTTTACAATTTTATTTTGGGGAACATTATATTATCATCTGCGGATTGGGACATCATGGTTGAACTTTACACGATTTTGGAAACTTGTGTTAAAAAATAGTGATTCTACAAGTGGGAATGCACAAGAACAAATGCCAAAGTTTTTACTATTACTTTCGCTTTGGTATTACTACTACGAGTTCTTCCGAGAAGACGGTACATTTAGTGGTGTAGATTGGAAAACGCTTCTTATATTTTACGGTGCTCTTCTCGTATATACACTTATATTACATCGTAATTTATTTGATTGGCAGCCGAAAGCAATTCCTACTTATACGCAAAATATGCCTGAGAATGAAAAGGCATTAAATGAAAAAGTAGTCGTGATTGTAATTGACGGTATGCGAAAAGATCGTTTTGAGGCGGCGCATACACCGTATTTAGATTCACTTCGAAAACAAGGGACCGAGTTTTTAAATATGGAAACGGTATATCCAGCTCGTACGGTTGTATGTTTCTCCTCTATGTTTACAGGAACGTATCCATTTGAGCATGGTATTAAATCGAATATGGTTTGGAAGCATGGAGTGAATGTAGAGAGTATTTTTGATTCTCTTCGTAAAGTAGATAAAACAGGGAAAATGTTGGCGGTTGCGCATCTAGTCGATGCATTTGGCGATGATGTGGAAACATTTACGGCTGTAATGAAAAATGATGTTGTTGACTCGAAAATTATGGAGAAAGCAAGAAAGGTTATGGATGAACAAGATCCTGATTTATTTATCGTCCAGCTAATTTCTACAGATCAAACAGGTCATAGCCGCGGCGTGTTATATGATGAATATTTACAAAAGATTCATGAAGCAGATCAGCATGTGAAGCGGTTTATTGAGCATTTAGAGAAAACAGGAAAAGCAGAAAATACGACGTTCATTATTTGCGCAGACCATGGGCAAGCGGATGGAATTGGTGGTCATGGTCATTTAGACGAGGGCGAGCGGTTTGTACCATTCTTTATGTACGGTCCTCATATTGCTCAAGGTATAAAAGTAGAAGAGAAGAAAAGTCTTGTTTCTATAGCACCTACAATTGCATACTTGTTAGGAGCGCCGTATCCATCCCATAGTCGTGGACCTGTATTAGTAGAAGCGTTAAAGGAGCAGGAACAGAAATGAAAGTAATTGTTTTTATACCAGCCTTAAATGAAGAGGATTCTATTGCGCATGTCATTCAAAAGGTGCCGCGTCATTTTCACCCAAATGTAACGGTAGAAGTACTTGTCATCGATGATGGATCAACGGATCGGACCGTAGCTGTTGCAAAAGAAGCGGGGGCGGAACATATCGTTTCTTTTGCAAAAAACGGCGGACTTGGTGCAGCTGTCCGAGCAGGTTTGCAGGAGAGTTATCGACTTGGTGCTGATATTAGTGTAATGATTGATGCTGATGATGAATACCCAGCTGATGAAATTCCGAATGTACTGGAGCCTATTTTTGCAGGAGAAGCAGATTATACGATGGGTTCTCGTTTTCGCGGAACAATTCGAGGAATGAGATTACATCGACGTCTTGGGAATTACTGCTTTACGATGTTGCAATGTTTGTTACTAAGGAAGTGGATTCGAGATGGGCAATCCGGTATGCGAGCCTTTTCTAGACAAGCAATGGAGCATGGAGAAATTATTCACGATTATAACTATGCTCAAGTTATTACTTTGAATTTAGTACGAAAAGGGTTTCGAGTACAGGAAGTTCCGATTACGTATAAAGTGCGAGAAACAGGAGAGTCGTTCATCTCTTTTCGGAAGTATATGACGCGTGTATTTCCAGCGATTTGGAAAGAAATGGCGCGTCCGGTAGAGAAAGTTACGATTGACTATGCTGCACATGTATTAATTGAAGATAAGAAATGCTCATAACGGGCCTTTCTTATCTTGACAATAAAAATGATAATAATTATCATTAACTCGGGAGGAACTTTCGTGAAAAAAATCATTACATCATTATTTGTTAGTATTTTCTTAATATTCTCAATTCAAACAAGTGCGTTTGCTTATTCGTATGGAAATCCGAACGAAGAAAAAGTTGCTGAAGCATATAAACAAATGGTTACAAAGCTAGATGAAAATCCGGCAAACTTTAATGAAGCGAAAAAAGCATATGAAAATGTACAAGAAGAAATTGATCAGCACATGGGAAAAGAACCTTCTAAAGCAATGATGAAGGACTTTGATAAACAAAATAAAGAAGATATTATTGCTGATATGCAAAAAATTCTTGCGCTTAATATTAATCGTCGTTTAACAAATGTTGATGAGAAATTTAAAGACTATGATACAAACAAGCGTTTATTAGCAAAAGCATTCGCTACATATGAAGCGTTATCGCCAGTTGTTGGTGAACGAAATAAAGAGTTAGATACAAAGGTAAAGGATGAATTTAATAAAGCATTAGATTCATTAGGAAACCCAGGATTATTTGGAGTAGGTCAAAAGGAAGCAAATCATGATGCTTTCAAGAAAAGTAAAGATGTGATTTTAACAAGTTTACAAAAAGAGTTTAAAATTAAAGATTTTAAAGTGGGGCACTTTGATGCGAGCGGAAAAGAAGAAGCTTCAGAGAACACAGGTAAAACAGAATGGACAGATTTAAGTAACTTGAAAAACTGGGCTCCAATTGTAGTCATTGTACTTATACTTGTTGGGGTCATTGTATATGCTGTGAGAAAACGTAAGTAAGGATGAGGAGGAAGAGCGATGCAGCTTCAGGCATTTCTCATTACATTTCGTGAAGTATTAGAAGCGTTGCTTATTGTTGGGATTATTACAACATATTTAAAGCGTACAGATAGTAAGCAGTTTGTGAAATATGTTTGGTTAGGAGCAGGGCTTGCGGTTGTAGCGAGTTATATTGTCGCTCTTGTCTTCCAAGTTGTGTTTACTGGTTTTGCTGCTATGGGTAGCGAAATGTATTTGAAGATATCTATTATTTTTATTTCGGCCATTTTACTTACACAAATGGTATTTTGGATGGCGGAACATAGTAAAAATATGCAAGCAAATATGGAAAATAAAATGAGTAAGTATATTACAACTGGAAACATAATTGGAATGGTCGTGCATTCGTTTCTTGTTGTACTTCGAGAAGGTGTTGAAACAGTATTTTTCTTCGCGGCTATTACAGGTGGAAATATTGGAGCGGCGATGCAAGGCTGGGGAGCTATTACAGGCTTGCTCGTTGCAGCTGGTGTTAGTTACCTATTCTTTAAAGGGACGATGCGTATTTCACTTAAAGTATTCTTTAAAGTAACAGGCGCATTTATCGTTTTAATTGCAGCTGGTCTTCTTGTACAGGGTGTTGCCATGCTTCAGGATTTAAAAATACTCGGCAGCGTTATGCCACATGTATACGATATTACATGGTTATTACCAGAACATCCAATTGATTATGCTCACTATTTGCGTGACCATGGTACTGCACCACTTCTTTCCGGTGATATTGGTATTTTCTTGAAAGCCTTTTTAGGATATTCATCGATGCCATCTCTTGAAGAGGTGCTCGTGTATATTGGATATTTTGTTGTGTTATATATGTTAATCATCTTTAAAAAACCTGTTAAAAAAAAGCAAGCAGTGATCGAAGAAAATAAATCAGTAAGCTAAAAAGTACAAGGAGTTTTCCTTGTACTTTTTTTGCAGAAAGGAAATATGATGAAACAAATATTACGTATATGGGCAGTTATCCTGTTTACTAGTGCGATTTGTATTCGATTTTTCTATGTGAGCCCGTTTGCGGCGACATGGGACGAAGTCGATTTTACGCTTGCATTAAAGCAATACGACATATTAGCGATGCAGCCCCATTTTCCAGGTTATCCTTTTTTTATTTTAGGGGGAATGATAACGCATGTTTTTATAGAAAACCCTGTGCAATCGTTAGGGGTTTTTAATGCCATCATGGCACTCGGCGCAGCTTTTCCGATGTATTGGCTTGCGCGCCATTATGTAAGTAAAACGGGCGCTCTTATTGTTGTAGCTGTTTTACAAACGAGCGGTTATTTCTCTCTTTTAGTAACGCAGCCTATGTCAGAGGGCGCAGCATTAGCAATCGTATGGTGGTATATATGGAGTATAGAACGGGCTTTTCGTACAAAGAATTTTCAAGCTCAATTTTGGCCAGTCATCTTTTTTGCGCTATTAATGGGTATACGCTTATCATATGCACCATTTGGGATAGCACTTGTTTTGTTATTATGGCAGCAATGGCATGAAGAAAAATGGCGGTTTATAATCTTATTTTGTACAACTTTTCTGTCACAGCTAGTTTGGGTTTGTGCTCTTATTTGGAACATTGGTGGAATAACGGGATTGTGGAAAATTTCTTTCGGATTTGTAGAAGGCCATTTTACTGAGTGGGGCGGAGCGGTTACAGAAACGGGTGAACCACTTATTTCACGTCTCTTCCGTTTATTTTCCGAAAACATTGTTTTTGCAGGAATAGGTATACACTCCTACTATCTGACAGGTTTCTTTCTTTTCTTTTTGTTTCTATTTGTTTTACAATGGAAGAACATACGTTACTATCCAAAGGCTTTAATCGCTATTGGAAGTTTTTATTTTCTTTGGAATTTACTTGGACAAAATATTGATAAACCGCGTCATTCTTATCCGATTGTAGCGATGTTCCTTTGCGTACTTGCTATTTCGTGGTTGAAAAAACATCGTGGTATTGTATTGCTGTTATTTGCAACAAGCCAATTTATAGTGAGTATACCGCTTATGAAAGAACAACAAGTGGAGGTACCGGCCACGTATCAGCTTGCATCCTATTTAGAGGGCAAAGAGCAGCCATTTATTGTATACACGTGGGAAGAGACGAGGGTTATGGAATACTTGCAGATGCCATATGAACATAAACGTTTCTACACATATGACTATTTTTTACAGGACAAAAAATATCATAAAAATGATACGATATATGTTACAAATCATCTTATTGAAGGATTCCAAAAGCAAGGGATCGATATAAAAGGACGGATGGAACAAGTAGCTGTCTTTCGTTCTAATCCATTATTTGATCCTATTTATCATAAAATAGTGTTATATAAGTGGAAAAAATGAGAGAGGAGAAAGCGAGTGCACGAGCATTTAAAAGAAAAATTAGCGATTTTACCAGATCAACCAGGTTGTTACTTAATGAAAGATAGGCAAGGAACAGTTATATATGTCGGGAAGGCAAAGGTGCTCAAAAATCGTGTGCGCTCGTATTTTACTGGATCACATGATGGAAAGACACTCCGTCTTGTTGGAGAAATTGTTGATTTTGAATATATTGTTACCTCCTCGAATTTGGAGGCGCTCATTTTAGAATTAAATTTAATTAAAAAATATGATCCAAAATATAATATTCAATTAAAGGACGATAAAACATATCCATTTATTAAAATTACAGCTGAAAAACAGCCACGTTTGCTTATTACGAGAAATGTAAAAAAGGATAAAGGGAAGTATTTTGGTCCGTATCCAAATGCGCAGTCAGCTCATGAAACGAAAAAGCTGTTAGACCGCATGTATCCGCTCCGTAAGTGCGCAAACATGCCGGATAAAGTTTGTTTATATTATCATATGGGACAATGTTTAGCACCTTGTGTAAAAGAGGTAACCGATGAACAAAATCAAGAAATTGTTGATGAAATTGTTAAGTTTTTAAACGGTGGACATAAAGAAGTTCGTTCAGAATTGGAAAAGAAAATGTATGAAGCATCGGAAAAATTAGAGTTTGAACGTGCAAAAGAATTAAGAGATCAAATTGCCCATATGGATGCGATTATGGAAAAACAGAAGATGATTATGAGCGACTTAGTTGACCGTGATGTGTTTGGTTATGCGGTTGATAAAGGTTGGATGTGCGTGCAAGTTTTCTTTGTTCGAAAAGGTAAGTTAATAGAGCGCGATGTCTCTATGTTTCCAATTTATGATGAGCCTGAAGAAGGATTTTTAACATTTATCGGTCAATTTTATGAACAAAACAATCATTTTAAACCAAAAGAAATTGTAGTACCAGGAAGTATTGATCCTGAATTAGTAGAGCGTTTTTTAGAGGTGGATGTAACGCAGCCGAAACGCGGAAAGAAAAAAGAACTCGTTGAATTAGCAAATAAGAATGCGAAAATTGCTTTAGGAGAGAAGTTTTATTTAATTGAGCGTGATGAAGAGCGGACGATTAAAGCGGTTGAAAATTTAGGTAAGAAACTTGATATTGAAACGCCGTATCGTATTGAAGCATTTGATAACTCAAATATCCAAGGGACGAATCCAGTTTCAGCAATGATTGTCTTTATTGATGGAAAACCAACGAAAAAAGAGTATCGAAAATATAAGATAAAGACAGTTCAAGGGCCAGATGATTATGAATCGATGCGAGAGGTTGTACGCCGCCGATATACTCGTGCATTGAAAGAGAATTTACCACTACCGGATTTAATTGTGATTGATGGTGGGAAAGGACATCTTGCAGCTGCTAGTGATGTGCTTGAAAATGAACTTGGATTATATATCCCAATGGCTGGACTTGTTAAGGATGATAAGCACCGTACATCGCACTTAATAATTGGTGACCCTCCTGAACCTGTTATCCTTGAAAGGAATAACCAAGAATTTTATTTATTACAGCGTATTCAAGATGAAGTACACCGATTTGCGATTACGTTCCATCGTCAGCTTCACGGGAAATCTGTTATCCAATCTGCCTTAGATGGGATTCCTGGAGTAGGAGAAAAACGGAAAAAGGTATTGTTAAAACATTTTGGTTCGTTAAAAAAAATGAAAGAAGCTACTGTGACAGAATTTGTCGAAGCCGGAATGCCGCAAAATGTTGCAGAAACCATTTATTCCTATTTAACAAATAAGAAGACGTTGTAGTTTACAATGTCTTCTATTGTTTGATATAATTTCAGAAGATTAAAAATGATTAAAAGTGAATGAATATACAAAAATAAAAAAGTCAACTAAACTTATATGTCTAGTTGACTGTTAATGTGGATTCTACACTTCAACAGGATCTTTTACGTCCCATTTTACAAGGAATGTGATTGAATCCGAACGTTTTTTTTGCTCTTCATATGACTCTGCAACAACATTTCGTTGCTTTTGAATTTGTTCTGCAACAAATCCAGTTTCTAATTGGTAGGAAGAATGTCTACTTTGCTTTTGACGCTCTGCAATGAGCGGGCTTGTTAGTTGAAAATGCATTTCGCGACGTTTATGCTCGATAATGTTCAAACGGCCCCAGCCAGCTTTTTCAAAAAAGTGAATGACTTCTTCAATTGTCTCTAGCGGATATTTTCGTGCTAGGTTTCTACCAGCCCAGTATAAAATGTCATCTAATTCTTTTCCAATTAAGTCAGGTAGTACTTCTTCACGCAGCAGTTCATAAGCGAAGGCGTTCAATGAAACATCTTCTAAAGATGCTATATCAATTGTATTTTTGCTCACAATATTCCCCTCTTTCTATAGAAATTATTATATAACATTTCCCATTTATAAAAACAGAACTTTCTTTGAGAAAATCTGAATATATAGGAAGAAAAAAAGAATCGGCAAATTATATGCAAATTATGTACAAATTATGTATACGTTTTCTTGACGCTTCGACAAAAATAGGAGTAAAATGAATTTGGTATCAAATTATGCTGAAATATTTCGAATAATTTTTTCAGTTTTTCTTATAGCAATAGTGAAAAAACATTATTGTTATAAACTAATCTGAAAGCAGCAGTTAAACATTCAAGGGGGGTAATGGGGACATGAAAGGCCGCGAGTATACGTTTCGCAAGTGGCACTCATTAATGGGAGTCATCCCGGTTGGTGTCTTTTTGACGCAACATTTAGTAGTAAACAATTTTGCAACAAGAGGAGCAGAGGCTTTTAACAAAGCTGCTCATTTTATGGAGCTCCTTCCATTCCGGTATGCGCTAGAAATTTTTGTCATCTTTTTACCGATACTGTACCATGCTATATATGGATTATATATTGCATTTACAGCTAAGAACAATGCGACATCTTATAGTTATTTCCGTAACTGGATGTTCGTTTTCCAACGAATTTCAGGTATCATCACGCTGATTTTCATAGCTTGGCACGTTTGGCAAACTCGTATTCAAGCAGCATTAGGAGAACAGGTAAATTATGATATGATGGCAGATATTTTAGGCAATCCAGCTATGTTTGGCTTCTATTTAGTTGGTGTTGTATCAACAATTTTCCACTTTGCAAATGGACTATGGACATTCTGCATTAGCTGGGGAATTACAGTATCGCCACGTTCACAACGTATCTCTACTTATGTAACATTAGCTATTTTCTTAGGTTTATCTTATGTAGGTGTGAGTGCATTATTAGCGTTCATCGATCCACAGCTAGCAAATCAGTAAGGAGTGGGAGAGCATGAAAGGGAAACTTATAGTAGTCGGTGGTGGATTAGCCGGCTTAATGGCAACGATTAAGGCAGCAGAAGCAGGAGTAAACGTGGAACTGTTCTCTTTAGTACCAGTAAAACGTTCGCATTCTGTATGTGCACAAGGTGGTATTAACGGTGCCGTAAATACAAAAGGTGAAGGGGATTCCCCGTGGATCCACTTTGACGATACAATTTATGGTGGTGACTTCCTAGCGAACCAACCACCAGTTAAAGCAATGTGTGAAGCAGCACCTGGTATTATTCATTTAATGGACCGTATGGGTGTTATGTTTAACCGCACAGAAGAAGGACTTCTTGATTTCCGCCGCTTTGGAGGAACACAACATCACCGTACAGCATTCGCCGGTGCAACAACTGGTCAACAATTATTGTACGCATTAGATGAGCAAGTACGTCGTCATGAAGTAGCAGGACTTGTAACAAAATATGAGGGTTGGGATTTCTTACGAGCTGTTATCGATGATGAAGGTGTATGCCGCGGAATCGTTGCACAAGACTTACAAACTATGGAAATTAAAAGTTTCCGAGCTGATGCTGTGATTATGGCAACAGGGGGCCCTGGTATCATCTTTGGAAAATCAACAAACTCTATTATCAACACAGGTACAGCAGCATCTGCTGTATATCAACAAGGTGCATATTATGCGAATGGTGAGTTCATTCAAATTCACCCAACAGCAATTCCTGGGGACGATAAGTTACGTCTAATGAGCGAATCTGCACGCGGTGAAGGTGGACGCGTTTGGACGTATAAAGACGGTAAGCCTTGGTACTTCTTAGAAGAGAAATACCCTGCATACGGAAATCTTGTGCCTCGTGATATCGCAACGCGTGAAATTTTTGACGTGTGTGTTGAGCAAAAACTAGGTATTAATGGTGAAAACATGGTATATCTAGATCTTTCTCATAAAGATCCGAAAGAACTAGATATTAAACTTGGTGGAATTATTGAAATCTATGAAAAGTTCACAGGTGATGATCCTCGTAAACTACCGATGAAAATCTTCCCAGCTGTTCATTATTCAATGGGCGGACTATGGGTTGATTATAAGCAAATGACAAGTATTCCAGGTTTATTTGCAGCAGGTGAGTGTGATTACTCTATGCACGGTGGTAACCGATTAGGTGCGAACTCATTATTATCAGCGATTTATGGCGGTATGGTAGCAGGACCAAACGCGATTGAATATATGAAAGGTCTTTCAAAGTCATCTGATGCTGTTTCATCAGCTACTTATGAGCAAAATGAGCTAATCGAAACAGAGAAATTTAACAATATTTTAGCGTTAGATGGTAATGAAAATGCATATGTTCTGCATAAAGAGCTTGGAGAATGGATGACAGATAACGTAACAGTAGTTCGTGAAAATAAAAAGCTATTAGAAACAGATGCGAAAATCGTAGAGTTAATGGAGCGTTATAAGCGCATTAACATTAATGATACAGCAAAATGGAGTAACCAAGGTGCTTCGTTTACACGCCAACTGGCAAACATGTTTGAATTAGCTCGTGTTATTACAATTGGTGCATATAACCGTAATGAAAGCCGCGGTGCACATTATAAACCAGAATTCCCAAATCGTGATGATGCGAACTTCTTAAAAACGACAATGGCGAAGTTTGAAGGAGAAGGAAATGCACCAGCATTCCATTACGAAGACGTTGATGTTTCATTAATCAAACCACGTAAGCGTGACTATTCTTCCAAACATGATGTAGCTGCTAAGGGTGAAGAGAAGGGGGATAAACAACATGTCTGAGAAAACAATCCGCCTCATCATTACACGGCAAGATGGACCAGATGCGCAACCGTTTGATCAGGAGTTTGAAATTCCATATCGTCCAAATATGAATATTATTTCGGCTCTTATGGAAATTCGCCGTAATCCTGTCGATTCAAAAGGAAACCATACAACTCCTGTTGCGTGGGATATGAACTGTTTAGAAGAAGTATGTGGTGCTTGTTCTATGGTAATTAACGGTAAACCGCGTCAATCATGTACAGCGCTTATCGATAAATTAGAACAACCAGTTCGTATCAAACCGATGAAGACATTCCCGGTAGTGCGTGATTTACAAGTTGATCGTAGCCGTATGTTTGATGCTTTAAAACGTGTGAAAGCTTGGGTTCCAATTGATGGTACGTATGACTTAGGACCAGGACCAAGAATGCCAGAGAAAAAGCGTCAATGGGCATATGAACTTTCAAAATGTATGACATGTGGTGTTTGCTTAGAATCATGTCCGAACGTAAACAGTAAATCTGACTTTATCGGACCAGCACCGCTTTCACAAGCTCGCTTGTTCAATTCACATCCAACTGGTGAAATGCATAAAGCAGAACGCTTACGTGCAATTATGGGTGATGGCGGCCTTGCGAACTGTGGTAACTCACAAAACTGTGTGCAATCATGTCCGAAAGGTATTCCATTAACAACTTCAATTGCAGCATTAAACCGTGATACAACAATTCAGTCGTTTAAAGACTTCTTTGGTAGCGACAATAACTATTAATAAATATTGCCTCTTCGAATCGAAGAGGCAATATTTATATAAAGTATAAATTGAAAACAAATATTAGACCTTTCTTTTAGGAGAGAGAGGACCCAATCATGCATAGAAGCGATTTGGATTGAAAAATGGATGATGGCTTTTTTGTTATTTATAGCAGCGACTGATATGTTGGAAGATCAAAACGAATATATATGAATTTGTATCGTTTTAATTTTTTGTTTATTCTGAAATATGTTGTGTTACTTATTAGAATAAAAGAAAAAGGAGAGAAAGGCATGAAGAAGATTTCTTACATTGAAGGTTTTGAGAAATGGGAACAGGATTTTTCATTTTATATTCCTATTAAAGTTCGTTTTTGTGAAACAGATATGTTTGGACATATGAATAATGGCGTTGCTTTTACATATTTTGAAGAAGCACGTATCGAGTTTTTTAAAGAGCTTGGTTTTATGCAAGAATGGACACATGAAGCATCAGAAACAATGATTGTTGTCGCTGATTTACAATGTAATTTCTTGAAACAAATTTTCTTCGATGAACATTTAAAGGTATATATAAAAGCTGAAACAGTTGGGAATTCTTCGTTAGATTTACACTATATGGTAAAAAATGAAGCGGGAGAAGTTTGTTTGGTAGGGCGCGGGGCAATGGTGCAAGCCTCAAAGAAAACGGGAAAAGGGATGCCTTGGCCCCAAGAATGGAAACAAAAGTTACTACAATAAAGTGAGATGTGAATTGAGTAGACACATATAAAAATAATAATGCTGGCGGGGGATGTATGAAAAGAAATAAAAGTAGAAAACATATTATATTTGGTCAATATGTTTTCTACTTTATTTTTTACGTCTTGATAAGAGGAAAATCTCTTATTTTTTTGCACCCATGGCCTCTTCTAATGTTAGGTGATGTTTATGTAAGTAAGTAGCATATGGCTTCCCTACATAGCGAAGATGCCACGGTTCATATGAATATTCCGTTATATCTGTTTTATCTTCTAAATAGCGAATGACGAAGCCAAATTCATGGGCATGTGCTGCCACCCATTTTCCTTCCTCAGTTTCACCGAAAATAGGTTCTAATTGATAACTTGCAGACTTAGAACTAATGTCCATTGCAAGTCCTGTTTGATGTTCGCTTGTTCCAGGAACTGCGCTAACTGAGTCTGCCTCAGCTTTTCCTTGACGTTTTATGTACATATTATGTAATGACTGTTGGCGCTTATAAGAACGATAACCTGATACAGCAGTAAGCTCTAGTCCTTGTTGCTTTGCTGCATGGAACATTTTTTCCAGAGCTGCCGCAGCATCTTTACGAAGCAATGTTTTTTCTTTGTCTTTTGGATATGCAAATGAAACATCCGGTTTTGTGAGATCATCTGGCGTATAACCATCTGGTAATTTGCGGTGTTTATTTACTAAAACAAGTGGTGAATCTGGATTTGTAACAAGAGAAAAATCCTCATCTATTTTTTTAGCAGTATGAGTTGCTTTTGGAAATACTGGAATCTCTTCTTTTGGGTGTTCAATATGTTTTTGTGTTTCGACAGCTTTCGCATCATTTTGTAGTGGAGATTTTGAGCTGAAATAAGCGAAGGATGTGATACCGATTACAATCGTAGTGGCAGAAATAACAATTACTTTCTTCATAACGCTGTGTAATTTCAGTCCTTTCTTATAATTTGTTTCGCATGTTAATTATAAGTCTAATTTCTATAAAAAGAAATATAAGAGTCGTAAAGTAATAGAATTGCAAAGAATTTGTCAAATAATGTGTGGTTTTGTTGAATTATATTTATATACATACAAATGGAAAAGATAATCCTGTTCCTTTTTTTTGAATAAAGAGAGGCGTTCGAACATGGATAGAAGCAATCAGTGACCTTTTTAGTATCAGGTCAAGTGAAAACAAAATGAATATAAATTTAAAATAGAAGTTAAGAAAGGAATAAAATAAAAGGATGGCATAAGCCACCCTTTTATCCCGCTATTCGCGGGCAGTAGAACCTTATTGATGGAAGGTTCATTTTACTTCAAATGATTTTAAGTTATCGCGACGAATTTTATCTTTTTCTGCATCAGATTTTTTGAAGTTATAATCATATAGAGCACCTTCCCAATCACCATACATTGGATTAGGGAAAATGATAAATTTTTCGCCAAATTGTGCTTTTGTTTCTTCAACTGTTTGATTGCGATCTTTTACAGATTTTCCATCAAATCCAGTGAAGTCAGATAAATTATCACCGAAGAATAGAACGATATCGTGCGATTGTGAAACAAGTTCACGACGTTTTTCTTTCCCTTTTTCTTTCGGATCTTGTAGTAAAATATGTTCTTTTGTTGCTTGTGGAGCACCAACGCGCTCAAGGTTTTTAATTGTTGCATCTAATTGATTTGTCTTACGGTTTGAAATGTAATAAATGTCTACACCTTTAGACTCTGCATATTTTAAGAAATCAATTGCGCCGGGAAGAGCTTCTGCTTCCGCTTTATTAATCCACTCATCCCATTTATAAGGATAGCCTTTTCCTTCTTTCACAGTCATTGCTTGGTGAGGGCTGTTATCTAAAACAGTTTCATCTAAATCTAGTACAATTGCTGGCTTTTTGCTTGTGCCTTTTGCAAGAGCCGCATCAAGCTTTAATTGTCCAATGTTATAGCCTTGATAATACAATGCTTTCGTCTCACCGGCTGTTTGGAACCATAAATCAGCCATTAGCTGCTGGTCTGTTAATTTTACGTTTTCTTCTTTGGCCACAGTTTTCTCAGCTGTTCCTGAACATGCTACAAGCGATGTAGATAGAATGGCTACAGATAATAATGTGGTAATGCCTCTTTTCATCTTCATATGTATCCTCCTTGATGTAAATAAATCATTTAATATTATATATTAAAATATAATGTTATTTATAGGTTTTTTTATGCATTTTTGCATATTGCCCTTTGGGTATATGGCAGTATGCCCTATTTCGATATAATAAGTAAGAAATGTTTTTTGATTTACAATTTTAACTAAATAAAACAAATGGTGGGTAGGACAGGGAGTATCATATACGAGAAGTAAAATTATCTGTGTTACTATATTTCACTCTGAATAATCATAATGTTTAGAAGAGAGTAAGGATAATAGAGAAGGGGAGGATGTATACTTTGAGTTTACAAATACAAAACTTAACGAAAATATTTGGTGAATCAAAAGCGGTCAATCAATTACAAATTTCATTACCAAAAGGTGAAGTGTTAGGGCTACTTGGCCGGAATGGTGCAGGAAAAACAACAACAATTAAAATGCTCCTCGGTTTATTAACTCCTAATGAAGGGTCGATTACATGGGAGGGAAAAATGATTTCTGAAAGTGATGTAACGATTGGATATCTTCCAGAAGAAAGAGGACTATATACAAAAAGTAGAGTTATAGATCAACTTCGCTATTTTGGAAGATTAGAAGGAATGACGAAGAAAGAAGTGGACCGTGCGATTGATCAATGGTTAGAAAAACTAGCAATCCCGGAATATAAATATAAAACAGCAGGGGAGCTTTCAAAGGGAAATCAGCAAAAAATCCAATTAATTGCGGCGCTTATTCATGACCCAGAGCTTCTGATTTTAGATGAGCCATTTAGTGGGCTAGATCCGGTGAATGCTGGTATGTTAGCAAATATTATTGAAGAACAAGTACAAAGCGGGAAAACAATTATTTTATCAAGTCATCGAATGGAACAAGTGGAGACGTTTTGCCAGCATGTATGCATTTTGAAAAAAGGAGAAGCAGTTGTAAAAGGAAAACTAAGCGACATTAAGCAAGAATACGGTTTTCGCAATTTAACAATTGAAGATGCGGTAGAAAATGAACGAGCATTACAAGCCTTACATATTTCGTATGAAAAACAACAAGGACTACTTTATATGAAAGTTCATGATGATGCAGAAGCCTTAACGATTTTAAAAAAATTACAGGAACAAGGTATAAGCTTAAGACAATTTAAAATGTTAGAGCCAACGCTAAACGAAATATTTGTGGAAAGGGCGAAATAACAATGCGTAAATTTTCTCATGTATTTTCATTTTATTTCAGGGAATCATTTCTATCTAAAAAATCATTGATTACGAGTGCGATTTTATTTTTAGTTGTATTTGGTTTAGTAGCTTTTACTCACTTTACTTCTGATAAGGATAAAGGGAAAGATAAAATTGCAGTGGTAACAGAAAGTACCACTTATAAAGTGCAAGAAAGTGATATGAATAAATTACTTCCATCAGCTAAAGTAACTGTGGCACAGAAAGATGAATTTAATGCACTACGTAAGCAGGTGGAAGAAGGGGACTTAGATGGTCTATTCCATATTAAAGAAAAGAATGGCATTCCAGAAGTTACTTATTTGTATAGTGGCTTTCCCAGCGATTCAACAGCTACATTGATGGCAAGTTATTTAAAGGAACAATACACGGCGGTAATGATTGAAAAGAATAATATATCTCCAGAAGTAGCAAGACAATTACAGATGGCGATTCCTATGAAGCAAGAGGCAATAAAAGATCGAGCATCCTCCTTTGGTATTGGCTATGCATTTTCGTTTGCGTTGTATATGTTTATTATTTCGTTTGGAAATGCGATTGGGATAACAATTGCATCTGAAAAAGCATCACGTGTTATGGAACTTATGCTTCCAAAAGTAAAACCGCTTACGATGATGTATGCGAAAATTTTAGCGGTTGTAGCTACAGCTTTATTACAAATTGCTGTACTTGCTTGTGGGTTTATCATCCCGTATTTATTAGGATGGATTGATTTAAATAATGCTTCAATATTTGGACTGTCTTTAGATTTTTCAACTTTAGATACATTAGTTATCAGTATGTTTATTATCTACTTTATTACAGGATATTTACTATATGCGATGTTATATGCAGCGGCTGGAGCAGTTGTATCTAAGTTAGAAGATTTACAATCAGTGGCATTGCCGATTACATTTTTAGGTATGGGGGCATTCTTCATTAGTATGAAGTCACTATTTGATCCAAATAGTACACTGGTTGTAATTAGTTCCTATGTTCCATTCTTTACACCAATGGTTACATTCTCACGTGTTGTTGCTGGTGAAGCAGGCGCTGTAGAGATTAGCGTTACATTAGTAATTTTAGTGGTAACGATTTTAATCATCAATTGGATTGCAAGTCGTATTTTCGTCAATGGTGTTATGAATTACTCTGATAAAGTGAAATTCAAAGATTTAGCTAAATTTATTAAGCGTCAATAAACATAAAAGCATGATTTTCTAAGGGAATCATGCTTTTTCTTTATGCGTAAACAAGAAATAGTATATAATAGTATGTAGCGTCTTTTGACAGAATGAACGTAAAGGAGGGGCGTGCAGATGGGAATTAGTAGCCGTTTTACAGTAGGTGTTCATATGTTAACGTTACTTGCGATAGATCGAAACTCTCGCTGTACCTCTGAATGGATTGCTGGTAGTGTGAATACAAATCCAGTTGTGATTCGCCGCATTACGGGAATGTTGAAGAGAGCGGGCCTTGTTGATGTACAAGCTGGAAAAGGTGGAATGTCACTTGCTCGTGATTTAGATGAAATTACATTACTTGATGTATATAAAGCAGTGGAAGTAGTAGAAGAAGGACATCTATTTTCTTTCCATGAGAATCCCAACATAGAATGTCCAGTAGGAGCTAATATTCAATCCGTACTAGAGATTATATTAATGCAAGCGCAAGAAGCAATGGAAAATGTGCTTGCGAATGTAACAGTTCAGCAGCTTGTTACAAATTTACAATCAAAAATTCAGAAATAAAAAAGCGAGCCCAATATAAGCGGGCTCGCTTCTTTACTTTCAGAAAGAACGAAAATTCTATTTTTCAGTATTTAGTACAAATTTCCCTACAATGGCAGCAACGATACCACCAACAATTGGAGCAACAATAAATACCCATAATTGAGATACAGCTTCTCCGCCAGCAAATAAAGCTGGTGCTAGGCTACGTGCTGGGTTAACAGAAGTTCCTGTTAATGGAATACCTAATAAGTGAACCAATACTAGTGTAAAACCAATTACTAATCCAGCTAATTGTGCATTACCCTTTTTACCTGTTACTGCAATAATTACTAAAATAAAGACGAATGTTAATATAAATTCAACTAAGAAAGAACCTGACAAGCCAAGATTTCCAAAGCTATTTTGTCCTAAGTTATCTAAAGACATATTAGAAGATTTTAAAATAGTCACTAACGTTGCAGTTCCTAGTAAACCACCTAAAATTTGAGCTAATAAGTAACAAGCAAGTTCCATAGCGCTCATTCGTTTGTTTACAAACATGGCAATTGATACTGCTGGGTTTACATGACATCCAGAAATTGTTCCAATGCTATATGCCATAGCAACAATTGACAACCCGAAAGCCATTGCAATTCCTAAAGTTCCAATTCCTTCAATTCCGCCGCCTAAAACAGCTGTTCCGGTTCCGAATAATACAAGTACAAATGTACCAATAAATTCAGCAATCCCTTTTTTTAACATAATTTTCCTCCTCGCATACACATGAATCGTATTATAACATAAAATTAGGTGGATTTAAGTATAAATGGAAAATATAATATTATTCTGATAAATAAAATACGGAAGAATTATACAATTTTAATCAAATAAACAATACGATACTTAAAGAATAATCATGTGTTTTATTTATGCGATGTTTACATTTGTTATACTGTTTTTCTTTGTTTAGCCACCGGAACAGACCGATTCAAAATTCAATCTACAACCTCCATTATTTTTCGATTATAAAAAGGGGTGCTTGCAATAAAGCGCTCCTTTTTTATAGATTTTAATGTTATTTTTGATAAAATATAGTTAAGTTGGAATATTCTGAAAAGATAGATAAATAATTTAGTATAAGGGAAGAGGCTCATGACAAAATTTAGACTATGGGGATTGCTGCAACAAATTCGAACAAGCCTTCGTTTGAAGTTATTAACGTGTTTTTTAGTTGTTGCACTTATTCCGCTCATGTTGTTTAGCTGGATGTCATATGAAAAGTCATCCAATCTTGTAAATGCACAGTTTGGGGATTATGGAAAGTTTGCTATATCGCAGCTTCAAGCTCAAATTGAATTAACATTAAGCCATATGCATTTAATTGCTAGTGATATTCAAGAATATTTATCAGATCCGACGTTAATTGTTTTAAAAAAAGAAGCACCAAAATCGTATTCGGAATTTATTATTGAGAAGAATTTTGAAAGGTTTTTAGAAGCGCATAAAACAGCACAAACAAAGGGAATCTTTTTGATTACACCTAGTGGTTATTACTATGGAGATCGGTATTTAGATGTGCAGAAACTAAAACAAGAAAAATTTTGGGAAGGACAAGGGGATTTATCACAAGGGTATTGGAATGGGATTTATGTTTCGAATCATTACTCAATAGCTGATAAAAACAAAGTAATTGGATTACTTGTTCCAATCCAAACAGGTAGTTTGAAAGATAGCCGGATATTAGTGGAAACAGATGCGACGGATTTATTTAAGTTTATTGATTCATTAGAAACGGATTTGCATGCACTGATTACCATTCGTGATGAAAAAAAACAGGTGATTTACACAACGGATGAAGATTATAAAAAAAACAAGGCTGATATCATTTGGGAAAAGCCAATTCCATCAAATAAATGGAGTCTAGAAATTATTATTCCAGAAAAAGAATTTTATCAATCCTCTACAATTATTTTGTTTGTTACATTAATTGGAATTATTGTATCGCTATGCCTAGCTTTTATGTTGGCATTTTTAATTTCAGCTAAGCTAACGGAAAATGTCACGAATTTGGATTATGCAATATCTCAAGTAAGTAAAGGAGATTTTTATACAAATATACCAGTAAATTCACAAGATGAAGTAGGGAATTTAACTGTGAATTTTAATAAAATGGTTGTCAAAATTAAATCGTTAGTAGAAGAAATATATGAGAAGGAAAAGTTGAAAAAAGAAGCTGAGCTTAAGGCAATTCATTATCAAATTAATCCGCACTTGCTATTTAATACATTAAATTCGATTCAATGGAAAGCGAAGCTTCAGGGGGCAAATGATATAAGTGAAATGATTTATCATCTTGTTGCTGTGCTAGAAGGAAATTTAAACTTTGCGAACGAACTTGTCACACTCCACAATGAACTGACTATTATAGAACATTATTTAAAGGTGCAGGAAATTCGATTTGGAAATTATTTCTCTTATACGCAAGATGTCTCATCTTCTATAAAAGGGGAACAGATTCCAAGAATGTCGCTACAACCTATATTTGAAAACATATTTTTTCATGCTTTCGATGATGGACAAGGAGCTATTACATTATCGGCATTTGAAAAGGAGAATGGTGACTTATGTATACATATTACCGATGATGGTCGTGGTATTTCTGATAGGCGAAAACCGGATTTATTACAAGAGCCATCTGTAGAACAAAAAGGGGGGCTTGGATTATATAATATCGATCAAAAATTCAAATTGCATTTTGGGATAGAGTACGGATTAACGATTCAATCAGAAGAAAAGAAGGGGACTATAGTTCAGATTCTTTGGCCAAAGGGAGGGATACAGAAATGAAACGCATTAAAGTGCTTATTGCGGATGACGAGACGATTGTTCGAAGGGGCTTGAAAATGGCGATAGATTGGTCAGCATATAATATGGAAGTAGTAGCGGATGTACCAAATGGTGAGAGAGGATGGGAGGAGTTTGTACAACATGAGCCAGAAGTGGTGATTACAGATATTGTCATGCCTGTTATAAATGGAATTGAATTTGTGAAAAAGATTAAACAACATGCGCCGAAAACAAAGGTATTATTATTAAGTTGTCATCGTGATTTTGAATATGCACAGGAAGGGATTAAATTAGGGGTTTTAGGTTATTTATTGAAAACATCGTTTCATGACGAGGAGCTGGATCAATATTTACGAGAATTTCAAAAAGATTTAACAGTCCATAGGGAAGAAGAAGTGATTGAACAGCAAAAATCTCTCTTTTATGAAGATTTTTTTCAATGGTTATGTGGTTTTCAAAATCAGTTCCAAGAGATACTTGTGGATTTATTTCATAATGAATGGAAATGGATGAACGATGGGTATTATGCCTGTTTTATAAGATCAGAATCGAGATTACATTTCATATTACAAGAGCTGGATCAAAAGTTATCAAATCCACATGTGAAGATATTATGTGGAAAGGATCAATGTTTCTTATTTCTTAATGAAAAATATAAGGGAATGATGGAACAAATGTTTATGGATGTAAAGAGTAAATATGAAGAGCTATATTGGATTACGTCGGGGGAGCTGTTCAGCACTGGGCAATGGATGGATTCAGTTAAATCGATGAAGCAATTTGCAGAACTTGAGATTAAGTATAAAGTAACGATTAACAATTGGCCAAAAACAATTAAAGAGGCTATTTTGTATACAATGAATCATTTATCAGAGCCAATTGTTGTTTCAGAAGTGGCGGAGATGGTAGGGCTAAGCAGAAGTCATTTTAGTATGCTTTTTAAAAAGATAATAGGTGAAAGTTTTCATTCTTTTACAGAACGAAGAAAACTTGAACTTGCCATGCAAATGCTTCAAACAACCTCACTTACGATTCAAGAGGTAGCGGAGCATATCGGCATTTCAAATAGTAAATATTTTAGTAAATGGTTTAAAAAGTGTACAGGAACAACACCATCAGAATATCGAGACAAACAATGTGAAACTTTATATAAAACAAATTGACACCATACTTTTGTTGAACGAACAATTTGATAACAAAAATCGAACAAATCGATGTTTTTAACCGCTTTCATAAAAGGTAAAATGAAAGCGGTTAAATTATTTGTTCTGAAAAATCGGAAATTAAAACTTTTTTGGAGAAGGGGAGTGTAAGTAGTGAAAAAAATGGTACATGTATGTCTTAGTTTTATGCTCGTACTTATAGTATTTTTAGCTGGTTGTAGCTCAAATGAGACCACAAGTAAAAAATCATCAAAGGATGATGAAAAGAAACAAACATCGAGTGATGGAACAGTATTACGATTTGCAACTTGGGATGCTGGAAAAAATTTAAAGATTCAGCAGCAAATTGCAAAGAAATTTGAAGAGAAGAATCCGGGAGTCAAAGTACAGGTGGAGGCTTATGGCGATGGCTTTGATCAAAAGCTTGCAGCATCTTTCGGAGCGAAAAATCCACCAGATGTTATGTATATGTGGAATTTCCCAGCTTATTATAAATCTCTTGAACCTTTAGATGAACTTGCAAAGAAAGATCCGGATATGAAATTAGATGATTTTTATCAAGGGCTATTTAACTACTCTAGTATTGACGGGAAATTATATGGTATGCCAGCAGGATTTACAACACGGGTTATATATTACAATAAAAAGTTATTTGATAAAGCGAATATTCCATATCCGAAAGATGGTTGGACTTGGGATGAGTTTGTAGACACTGCGAAAAAGTTAACAGATGCAAGCAATAAACAATATGGATTTGCTTTAAGACCTGAGCCAGATACGTATGATTTACAAGGGTTTATTTGGAGTAACGGTAGTAGTTTTGTAAGTGAAGATGGAAAACAAATAAAAGGACATATGAACAGTACAGAAACAATTGAAGTTATGAAATCTTTCCAAAGTATGCTAAAGGATAAAACGGCTGTATTAGTAGGTGGAAAAAACCAACAGAGCGGTGACGATATTTTTAAAGCTGGGAAGTTAGCAATGTGGGAGAGCGGAATCTGGCCATTAGAAGGGTTTAAAGAGGCAAAAATTGATTTTGGTACAGTAGAACCTCCTACATTTAAAGGAAAACCTGTGAAGGGGCTTGTTGCTACATCAGCTGTTTCGATTGCAAAAGATGCAAAACATAAAGAGTTAGCTTGGGAGTTTGTTAAGTTTTATTCTTCACCAGAAGCGATTAAAATGCGAACTTCTGATTTACCGGTTCGAATTAGTGTTGTAAAAGAATTGAAGAAAGAAGAAGAGACGAATATTAAACCGTTCTACACAATGCTAGAACGTTCAACAAATACACCAGCATTTTTACTTAATCCAAAATGGGATGAAGTAAACCGGAATTTATCAGCGGCAATTAATGCAATTATGCTTGGACAAGATCCAGAGAAATTATTAAATAAAGCGGTTCAAGATTCAGAGAAGTATATGGATAAATAATTGTAAAAGCAAAGAGGTGTGGATGGTGAAATATGGAGTATCTATAGAGAGTGAAACGAATATAGCTGTTAGAAAAAAGAAAATGAAATGGGAGAAACTCGTTCCTTACGCATTTATATTTCCGTGGGTATTTGGCTTTATAGCCTTTACCCTTGGTCCTCTTTTATTTTCACTGTTTATTAGTTTTTTTGACTGGCCGCTTATTGGAGAAGTTCAATTTATTGGATTAAAAAACTATCAAGATATGTTTCTAAATGATCCGATGTTTTGGAATTCGCTATGGATTACAGTGAAATTTGCAGCATTATTTGTTCCATTTAATTTAATCATTGCTCTATTTTTAGCGATTTTGCTGAATCAAAAGGTAAAAGGACATGCGTTTTTTCGAACATTTTTCTATTTGCCAAGCGTTATTTCTGGTGTGGCTTTAGCGATGATTTGGGCATGGGTATATAACGGAGAGTATGGTATTTTGAATTATTTTCTATCGCTTGTGGGTATAAAAGGACCAAATTGGTTAAGTGATCCGAACTGGTCACTCATTGCGATGGTAATTGCTAGTTTATGGGGACAAGGCACGCTTATGCTCATCTTTTTAGCTGGATTAAAAAATATTCCGCAAAACTTGTATGAGGCTGCTTCCATTGATGGAGCTGGAAAAGTGCAGCAATTTTTCAAAATTACATTGCCGATGTTAACGCCGACAATTTTATTTAATTTAATTACAACAATTATCGGTGCGTTTCAACAATTAACATTAGCGCTTGTATTAACCGGCGGAGGTCCATTAAAGTCCACCTATTTTTACGCGATGTATGTATATGAAAATGCATTTAAGTATTTTAAAATGGGCTATTCATCAGCGAATGCTTGGTTTATGTTTTTAATCATTTTAGGGTTAACATTACTTGTTTTTAAATCATCAGCAGCGTGGGTTTATTACGAAAATGAGATGAAGTCAAAGTAGAAAATGAATAAGGAGGATACGGTGTGAGAACGAAGAAGCGCATATATCGAATTGTAGTGTACGCACTATTAATAGGCTTTTCTATTTTATTTTTATTGCCCTTCTTTTGGATGATTACAACATCTGTGAAATCACCAGAAGAATTATATTTATATCCACCAAAGTGGATTCCATCTGAGTTTAAATTTAGTAATTTTGCAAAGGCGTGGACAAGTCAACCATTTAATACTTTTTTATGGAATTCAATTGTTGTAACAGTGCTTTCTACAATCGGGCAGTTAATATCATCTTCTTTAGTAGCGTATGGTTTTGCGCGTTTTAAATTTAAAGGGCGGGATATTTTGTTCATGATTGTACTAGCAACGATGATGATTCCGTGGGAAGTAACGATGATTCCGCTTTATATGGAATTTAATGCTCTAGGCTGGATTAATACGTTAAAACCTTTAATTATTCCATCTTGGTTTGGCGGTGCGTTTTTTATCTTTTTAATGAGACAATTTATTATGTCTGTTCCGAAGGAGCTAGATGAGGCTGCAAGGATGGATGGTGCGAACGCATTTCAAGTTTACTACCGTATTTATTTACCGATTATGAAACCGATTTTAATTCTAGTTGCTGTTTTTAATATTTTAGGATGTTGGAACGATTATCTAGGACCGCTTATTTTCCTAAATGATCAAAGCAAATATACATTAACGCTAGGCTTAGCGCAGTTTAAAGGTATGTTTGGCGTTGATATGGAAGGGATTATGGCGGTGACATTGTTAATTAGTATTGTACCTCTTGCGCTCTTCTTTTTTGCACAGCGATATATTGTGGAAGAGTCGGGACATACAGGTCTTAAATGATAGAGTGTAGAAATGGTGAGACAAAGTGAAAGCAAAAAGGAGGATCGATATGGAACGTAACATGTTAGCGGACTTAGGAAATGTTCAAGTAACAGGGCGAAATCGTATGGAGGGAAGGGCGCATTTTATTCCATTTCAAACGGAACAAGCGGCTCTATCTTTCACGCGTGAAAGCTCTTCTTATTACAAGTTGCTGAATGGAATGTGGAAGTTTTTGTACTTAGAATCCCCAAAGCAACTTCCAGAAAATTTTTTCTTAAGTGAATTTGATTGTAGTGAATGGGATACGATTCATGTACCTGGGCATTGGCAATTGCAAGGATACGGAAAGCCTCATTATACCGATTTATATTATCCGTTTCCGCTTCAGCCACCCCATGTTCCATTTGAAAATCAAGTCGGTTGTTATAAAAATGAATTTTATATACCGGAAAGTTGGAACGGTGGATGTATTCGTATTCGATTTGAAGGTGTGGATAGTGCCTTTCATTTATGGATAAATGGAGAAGAAGTGGGATATAGCCAAGGAAGTCGTTTGACGGCAGAGTTTGATATTACATCGTTTGTTCATATGGGAAAAAATACGATGACAGTATGTGTGTATAGATGGTGTGATGGATCTTATATAGAAGATCAAGATATGTGGTGGTTAAGTGGCATCTTTCGTGATGTGTACATTGTGCATGAACCTGCTGTGCATATTTATGATATGACGCTATGTACAACACTAGATGAAAATTATGAAAATGGTGTGTTACAACTAAGTACAAAGATTTGCAATGAACAATTACTGAATACAAATTATGTACTAGAGTATAAATTTTGTAATGAGCATGGGGAAGTATTAGATCAACATATATCGTATCTGAACTTACAAGGGACAAGTGTTATAGAGGATACACATTCGTTTTTTGTCAAAAAGCCACAGAAATGGTCTGCAGAAGAACCGTATTTGTATATTGTATTGTTCACGATTCGAAATGAAGATGGTGAAGTTGTAGAAGTGGTTTCACAGAAGATTGGTTTCCGTATGATTGAGATGAAGGATAGGAATCTGCTTGTTAATGGTATTCCCATTATATTTAAAGGGGTGAATCGTCACGATCACAATCCGGATACAGGAAGGTATGTCACATATGAAACAATGAAGCAAGATGTAATACTTATGAAGCAGCACAATATTAATGCGGTACGAACGGCACATTATCCGAATGATCCGCGTTTTTATGATCTATGTGATGAGTATGGTTTATATGTAATTGATGAGGCTGATTTGGAATGCCATGGATTTGAGTTAATTGGTAATGCAAACATATTAAGTGATGATCCTGAATGGGAAAATGCTTATGTAGATCGTGTGGAACGTATGGTACTTCGGGATCGCAACCATTCCTCCATTATTATGTGGTCACTCGGAAATGAATCCGGGTTCGGTTGTAATTTTATTGCAATGGCGAATAAGTGTAGGGAATTGGACCAAACAAGAATTATTCATTATGAAGGTGATCGAGAAACGAAAGTCACTGATATTTTTAGTACAATGTATTCTTCAGTCGAAAAGATTATTGGTTATGCAGAAGAAGAAAATTGGGAAAAACCTCATATTTTATGTGAGTATGCCCATGCGATGGGAAATGGACCAGGTGGATTAAAAGAATATTGGGAAGCGATTTATAGTCATAAAAGATTGCAAGGTGGCTTTGTTTGGGAATGGATTGATCACGGATTACGTCAAGTGAATGAAGGTGGAGAAGAGTACTTTGCATACGGAGGTAACTTTGGAGATACTCCGCATAATAGTAATTTTTGCATTGATGGACTACTCTTGCCAGATCGAACGCCATCGCCAGCGTTGTTACAATACAAGAAAATAATTGAACCTATTAAAGTAGGAGAAATAGACATTCGAAGTGGTAGGATTTCAATACAAAATATATATGATTTTCGCTCGTTAAGAGGGCATCGTGTGCAGTGGACTGTAAAAAAAGAAGGAAAAGTAATTGCGAGTGATTCTATAGATGCCCCGCCTTTGTTACCGAAAGAGAGTTGTGAGATTCAGCTGCCTTTTATAGATGATATAGCCCTTCATACAGAAGAGGATTGCTATGTAACCGTGTCGACTGTACTAGGAACAGATACAAATTGGGGAGTCGCAGGCCATGAAATAGCTTGGGAACAATTTTGTATTCCAGCTTTGCAAAAGGTAAGAAGAAAAAAAGATTCGCAGTTATACGGACCATTAACTTTACATGAAACAAAGGAGGAAATTCGCGTTACTGGTGAAAATTTCGCGGTTTCTTTTCACTCTGTAACAGGGCGTATGAAAAACTGGACCTTTAAAGGAAAATTGCTTATGGAGGAAGGACCGAAATTAAATATTTGGCGGGCAACAATTGATAATGATATGTATACAGTTAAAAAATGGAAAGAGCAATATGTACACCTTGTGAAGCATGATGTAGAAAATATAGAAGCTCTGCAACTTGAAAATGGAAATGTTGAAGTTGTTGTGACAGGATCTATTGCTCCACTTGTTATGAACTGGAGAATTGCCGTTACTTATACGTATGAAATTGAAAGAAGCGGGGCTATGAAAATAGAGACAAGATTGAATCCAAGTGGAACTTTACCAGAGACACTTCCGCGAATGGGGCTCGAGATGCGTTTGCCAAAACAATATCAAAATGTAAGTTGGTTTGGACGTGGACCAGGCGAATCATATGCGGATAGTAAAGAAGCAAACAAAGTAGATTTATATGAAATGGCTGTAAAAGACTTATTCTTCCCGTATGTTTTTCCGCAAGAGACGGGAAATCGAACAGATGTAAAGTGGGTTTCGCTATATGATCAATATCATGTAGGGTTTGTTGCGTATAGTAGGCAAGATTTTAATTTTAGCGCCTTACCTTATACAACAGAAGATTTAGAGAAAGCAGAGCATTTGTATGAATTACAAGAAAGAGAGTTTGTTACATTTCATCTAGATTATAAGCAAAATGGTTTAGGAAGCGCGAGTTGTGGACCGGCTCAGCTTCCGGAGTATCAATTGAAGCCAGAGCCGTGCTGGTTTGAGGTGTACATTGTCCCTTTTAATGGGGATCATAAACGAGCTTTTGAGATTGTAAAAGAATCATAAATTACAAGAGGGCTCTTCTATTGGTGGGGCTCTTTCCTAGGGGGGATATAAATGTTTGATTTACAACAAGTTCCATTTAGCCGGTATGGTTCTTTTTTAGTGATTTCTTTAAACTATGATAACGGATTACTGATTCGAAATATTCGCGGTGGTGACGATGATTTTGGTGAAGTGTTTAAAATAGAGGTATTAAATCGGAAAGGACAGGTTATACCATGTGAAACGAAGATGTCGCCATCTTTACTAACACTTCAGACTGCAGAAGGTGATGTGAAGATTTGTTTTTCTCATTCTGATACAATTCGCTTTTCTTCGGATCGATTGCATCTACGTTTTATTGGGATTACAAGTTCGTATGATTACTGTATTCCAAGCGAACAAGGTGGATGGGAAATTAATAGCTTTTCAAAAGAAATGAGATTTCATTTATCTGCTATAGAAGGGGTTATGCATATGGATGCCCCGTTTGAGGAGCTTCGTTGTAAACATATTATTGTTGATATTTGTGCGCAAGATGAAAAATCAGGGATTGATGTGGAACTAACAGAATATAAAACAGTATTACAGAAGCCGAAGGAGACGAAGACATTCACAGAGGCAGTAGATGCTACTGAGATGAATTTTGTAAATTGGTTACGCCATACATTGGCTGTCCCGAAAGACTTATTGAAAGGGAGAGAGTTAGCGGCTTATATTACATGGTCTTGTATGGTAGAAGCGGAAGGGTATTTGCCGCGAAAAGCGATGTATATGTCAAAAAACTGGATGACGAATATATGGAGCTGGGATCATTGTTTTAATGCGATGGCATTAGCGATGCATCAACCGACAGTGGCGTGGGATCAATTTATGATTTTCTTCGATAAGCAAGATGCGTGTGGTGTATTACCAGATTATATTAACGATAAAAGTGGGCTGTGGAATTGTTGTAAACCACCTATTCATGGGTGGACGCTGAAATGGATGATGGAACATGCAGATTTTATAACAGAAGAGCATTTACAAGAAGTGTATGAACCGTTATGCAAATGGACAGATTGGTGGTTTACATATCGAGATGATGATGGGGATGGGATTCCTCAATATAATCATGGGAATGATAGTGGTTGGGATAATAGTACGATTTTTCACCGCGGTGCTCCTATTGAGAGTCCAGACTTAAGCTCATTTCTTATTTTACAAATGGAAGTATTAGCGGAGGTTGCGGAGAAACTTGGGCTTGAGGAAGAGGCAAAGCAATGGGGAGAGCGAGCAAATACAACGCTTAATCGTATGATTCAACATTGTTGGAGAGAAAACCGTTTTATTGCCCCGCAATCTGGGAATCATTCATATGAAGTATCAGATAGTCTCGTGTTATATATCCCCCTCATTTTAGGAAAAAGGTTACCTAAAGAAATTATTGAAAGCTTACTTACAGAATTGAAAAAAGAAAATCACTTTTTGACAAAACATGGATTTGCTACAGAGAGTATAAGAAGTCCCTATTATCGAGATGATGGATATTGGCGCGGACCAATTTGGGCACCGACAACATTTATTATGACTGAGGCTTTACAAGCAGTTGATCAAAATGAGTTTGCGAAGGATATTGCCTCTCGTTTTTGTATGATGGCAAATAAAAGTGGGATGGCTGAAAATTTTCATGCACAAACCGGGCAAGGATTGCGTGATTTAGCGTTTACATGGACTTCTAGTGTGTTCCTTATTTTAGCAAATAAGTATTTGTTAACACGAAAAGAAAGTATGCTTCATCAAAAAGCGACAAGATGAAAGAAAGGCACCGAATTGGGCACCGGTGCCTTTTAGTAAGAACGTGGCATAAGCAATAAACAAACAAGGTAAGCTAAAAAACCTGTACCGAAGCATAGAATCGCAATCACCCAAAGTATGCGAATCATACTAGCGCTTATATCGAAATATTCTCCTAAACCACCGCATACACCAAATAACATTTTATCAGTTTCAGATCTACGTAACTTTTTTTCCATTATAAAATCCTCTCCTTTTTTAATCACCATGTTATTTGTTATGCAATGATGATTCTTTATACTTTTATCTTACATGGAAAAGAATATGGAAACTATCGAATTATATTACATTTTTATGGTGGGAGATTACATTTTTGTAAGGCATTTTTGATGGTTATGCACCTAAAAGAAAGGGGGAAAACAAACCTCTATTTAGGTGCATAATGTTCTTATTTTCGAAATCGATAAGGAACAGTCGTGACAATGACGTTTTTCTTATATAGAAGGTAGACACGTAGTAATACGCTCGATTGGTTGTGTAAAACGTTATGCCAGTTCTTTTTGGTAATGAACTGCGGAATTAAAACAGTAACAAAACGGTTGTTCTCTAGTGCTTTATGTTGAATAATCGTAATTAATTTTGCGATAGGTCGCATTAAGCTTCGGTAAGATGAGACAAATGTAACGAGACGAATGTTCGGTTGCCATTCTTTCCATTTTTCCTGCATACGTAGTTCACTCTCTTTATCAAAAGCTACATATACAGCGATAACTTGATCGCTAATGGTTTCTGCGTAATTGATGGATTGTTCGACTACTTTTGTAATGCCGGCGACGGGAACAATTACGACATTACCAGTTACTTTTTCAGGAATTTTATTGAAATTGACACGCAACTGTTCACCTACTGCAACATAGTGATTGTGGATACGATGAAAGATGAAAACAATGATAGGTAGAAAGATAAGAATGGACCATACTTGTGCAAATTTTGTAATAAAGAAAATGAGAAGAACAGTTAATGAAATAAGAGCGCCTAATAAGTTTGTAAGTAATTTAGGTAGCCATCCTTGTGGCTTTTCTCGTAACCATTTTATAATCATACCTGTTTGTGACAATGTAAAAGGAATGAAAACACCTACTGCATATAGCGGAATTAATTGTTCGGTTTTACCCTGAAAGGCCAGAATTAGCAAGATGGAACCGATGCCTAGTGTAATAATTCCATTTGAATACCCTAAACGATCTCCGCGCATTAAATACATACGCGGCATATATTTATCTGATGCTAAATTAAATGCTAATAATGGAAATGCTGAAAAACCTGTGTTTGCAGCTAGTACTAAAATAAGCGCAGTTGTTCCTTGAATAAAGTAGTATACAAAATTCCTTCCAAATATATTTGAAGCAATTTGGGACACGACAGTTTCATTATGTTTTGGGGCAATTCCATACCAATAGGCTAAAAATGTGATACCCGTAAATAAAATAGCAAGAATTGTTCCCATAATGACTAATGTTTTTGCTGCATTTTTCGCAGCAGGTTCTTTGAAATTTGGAATCGCATTGGAAATTGCTTCTACCCCTGTTAAAGCGGAACAGCCCGATGAAAATGCCTTTAATAATAAGAAGAGTGTGATGCCAGGCACGACAGTTCCGATTGGCGTATGTAAATTAGCGGGTGCTTGACCGGAAGTGATCTTAAATACACCAACAATAATTAAAACAACAAGTGCGAAAGCGAAGAGATAGACAGGATAAGCTAGAATCGATGCTGACTCCGTTACGCCCCGCAAGTTCAAAATTGTAATAAATAAAACGAGTATGACTGCGATTGGAACTGTGTATGTGTGCAAAGTCGGAAAAGCTGATGTAATAGCATCGGTTCCAGCTGAAACACTTACAGCTACAGTAAGGATATAATCAACAAGTAGCGATCCTCCTGCAATAAGTCCAGCATTTGTACCTAAATTTTTTTTAGAAACAACATAAGCACCTCCGCCGTGCGGATAAGAAAAAATGATTTGTCGGTATGATAAAATGAGCGCTGTTAATAAGATTAAAACGCCAACTGCGATTGGAATGGAATACCAAAAGGCGATTGCTCCAAATGCAGCAAGAACAATTAAAATTTGTTCTGTTCCGTAAGCAACAGAAGAAAGTGCATCCGAAGAAAGGATTGCGAGTGCTTTTAGTTT
This sequence comes from Bacillus sp. AFS023182, assembly GCF_002560575.1. Classification (NCBI taxonomy): domain Bacteria; kingdom Bacillati; phylum Bacillota; class Bacilli; order Caryophanales; family Bacillaceae; genus Bacillus; species Bacillus sp. AFS023182. Next base: position 239,476 of record NZ_NTRO01000022.1, read on the forward strand.
ATTTAATTTTTGTTCTCCTAGCGCTGTTGATTTAAGCGGTCTACCGATTAAAAATCGTTTGAAATTCGAAAACATAATGACACCACCAATACATAAAATTTTGCGTACAAAGCAGATTGCTATAAATACATACATCTCTATTAGGTAGTATTGGCGCCTTTTCGATGAATCTTTCTGAAAAGAAAGAGGTAATAAATGGAGTGAAGTAATTTGGGGAGAGAACGGCAATTATATTTCAAATGGATTAAGAAGAAAATCCAAACAACATAGTGGAATCCTATGTCGTTTTATTTTTTTCAGCTGAAGAATTTTTGGAATGAGGAGAGGAAGAAAAAATACGAATAGGAGTATGCAATCTTCCGTTATTATTCTTTATTTTAATTCTAAAACTGATTTCATTATATGGAAAATACTAAAACCTTGTAGTATATCCATTGAAATGGCAACCCCTATTGTGGATAGTGACAAAATTATAGAGATTAACATAAGTTTCATGTCATCACCATAGTATCCATTTATCTTTTGAATAAATGGATACTTGTTCTATTGAGTAAGTGGCGACAAATTAATTAAGAAATGAATAGTTATATGTAAGCGCATTTATGTTGTTTGATTTTTATAGAAGCTACTTTTTATAGCATGTGATTGAATTACATACAGAATGTAAATAACATATGCAAATTAGCCCATTTTCATTCACCACCTGCACATTTCGTTCATACAATATCTTGACTAAATAAACACCCACCCAACTTACAAACGTACAGCTCTGGCTTAAGCAAGGAGGGTTATACCAGTTGAAGGAAAAAGCATATCAATCTAAACCGTTACTCACAAAAAGAGAGAGAGAAGTATTTGAATTACTAGTTCAAGATAAAACAACGAAAGAAATTGCAAGTGAACTTTTTATTAGCGAAAAGACCGTACGCAACCATATATCAAATGCAATGCAAAAGCTAGGGGTTAAAGGACGTTCGCAAGCGGTTGTTGAGCTTCTTCGTATGGGAGAACTCGAATTATAACAGGTGAAGCCGACTTTTTATAAAAGGTCGGCTATTTTTCTGTCTTGCAAATTGTGAAGAAAAGGAGCAAAATAAAAAAGTCCCTGGTCTATACAGGTACATATTAGAAATCTATTAAAAAGCTACTTTAGTTTTATCAGATCTAAGGTATGTGATATATAATGATATGTAAAAAAATAAGGTAATGAATAAGAAAACGGGTGATTATGTTGAATAGAGCGATTGGTGTCATTGATTCGGGAGTCGGAGGATTAACAGTAGCGAAAGAATTAATTCGCCAGCTACCAAAAGAGCGTATTATATATTTAGGAGATACAGCACGTTGCCCGTATGGTCCGCGTTCTCGTGAGGAAGTGCGTCAATTCACATGGGAAATGACGGAGCATTTATTGGCCATGGATATTAAGATGTTAGTTATTGCTTGTAATACGGCAACTGCGGTTGTGTTAGAAGAGATGCAAAAGCAATTACCAATCCCGGTAGTGGGTGTAATTCACCCGGGTTCGCGTACGGCTTTAAAAGTGACCAATACGTACCATGTTGGTATCATTGGAACAATTGGAACGGTAAAAAGTGGGGCGTATGAAGAGGCTCTGAAGTCTATTAATAACCGTGTTATGGTAGACAGTTTAGCGTGTCCGCCGTTTGTTGAACTTGTAGAAAGTGGAAACTTTGAGAGTGAGATGGCTTATGAGGTTGTGAGAGAAACGTTGCAACCGCTGAAAGCTACTGAAATCGATACGCTGATTTTAGGGTGCACACATTATCCAATTCTAGGTCCGGTTATTAAGCAGGTAATGGGAGATAAGGTGCAGCTAATTAGTTCTGGAGATGAAACAGCTCGTGAAGTGAGTACGATTTTGTATCATAGTAAGATGTTAAATGAAGGGGAAGAACAAAGCGATCATCTCTTCTTGACAACAGGGAAAATAGATTTATTTAAAGAAATTGCATCTAAATGGTTTGGGCAACCGATTGAAAATGTAAAGCATATTAATTTGTAACCAAATTAATAGTATATTCATAAAAAAACTTCTGAGAAATCAGGGGTTTTTTTATTTAATAAATTGTAAGATAGGTTGTCATTGCTTGTTCTAAAATGATAAAAAGATCGTATACATAATAGTACAAACTTAGATTTTAGGGGGAAATGGTATGCCTAAATCCACTTTTAAATGGCTTGTTTGTGTTACGGTAAGCGCTGTTTTACTAACGGGTTGCGGTTTGTTAAATCAGGAGAAAGAAACAGAGCAAATTGATCCGCCGAAAAAAGTCACGTATACAGATGGTGAGAAGAAAGACAGTGCAAAGAAAGAAAAGCAGGGACAAACGATACAAAGAGAGTTATACCTTGTTGATAAAAATGGATATGTTGTACCGCAAACAATAGCAATGCCTGTTCCGAAAGAAAATGAAGTTGTGAAACAAACATTAGAATATCTTGTGAAGGATGGGCCGGTAACAAATCTGCTTCCAAATGGATTTCGAGCTGTTCTTCCAGCGAATACAACTTTGTCAGTTGATGTGAAGAAAGATGGCACGGCGGTTGTTGATTTCTCAAAAGAAATGAAAAGCTATAAAAAGGAAGAAGAGCGCCAAATTATTGAATCTGTAGCATGGACATTGACGCAATTTAAGAACATTAAGCAAGTCAAATTTCAAATTAATGGTGAAAAATTAGCAAAGATGCCTGTCGGAGGTACACCGCTTGGGGAAAGTGTGAGCCGTGCTGATGGTATTAACTTTGATGATGAGCAAGTGGCAGATGTTACGAATACGAAGTCAGTTACACTTTATTTCTTGGCGCAAAATAATAAAAAACAGTATTACGTGCCGGTAACACGCCGCGTGGCAGAAGGAAAGGGAAATGAGATTGCAACAGTTGTGAATGAGCTTGTAAAAGGGCCATCGGGTTCATCTTTACTTAATGATTTTAATGCTGATGTAAAGCTCGTTAGTGAACCGAAATTGCAGGATGGAAAAGTTACATTGAATTTCAATGAAAATATATATGCTAATAAAGGGAAAAGTGTGATTTCAAATTATGTACTGCAATCGCTCGTTTTATCTTTGACAGAAAAGCAGGATGTAAAAAATGTTTCTGTCGAAGTAAATGGAAAAGCAAATCTTGTTACTGAGAAAGGTGAGAAACTAACAAAACCTGTTAATCGTCCGCAAAACGTGAATACAGGTAGTTTTTAATCATAAATAATTTGATATACTTATATAAGAAAGGGGAATTTCTTTTTGAGTTCCTCTTCTTATTGTTATACATATCAGAATTTGAAAATGGGCTATACTAACAGGTAGCAGTTACTAGGGGGTTATTTTATGCGAGTAGATGGTAGACAAGCGGCAGAACTACGCCGTATACATCTTTATACAAATTATTTAAAGCATCCAGAAGGATCTGTACTCATTGAAGTTGGAGATACGAAGGTGATTTGTTCGGCAACGATTGAAGAACGTGTACCGCCATTTATGAGAGGCGAAGGAAAAGGATGGGTAACGGCGGAATACGCGATGATTCCGCGTGCAACAGAACAACGTACAATTCGTGAGTCTAGTAAAGGGAAAGTAACTGGTCGCACAATGGAAATTCAACGTTTAATTGGACGAGCATTACGTGCGGTTGTTGATTTGGAAGCACTTGGGGAAAGAACAGTTTGGATTGACTGTGATGTAATTCAAGCAGATGGCGGAACAAGAACTGCGTCTATTACGGGTGCTTATGTTGCGATGGTATTAGCATTTGAAAAGTTATTACAAGCAGAGAAAGTATCTAAAATTCCAGTAAAAGACTATTTAGCTGCAACATCTGTAGGAATTGTTGAAGGCCAGGGTGTAGTCTTAGATTTAAACTATGCCGAAGATTCTAAAGCTGATGTTGATATGAACGTCATTATGACAGGAAAAGGTCAGTTTGTTGAAGTACAAGGAACTGGAGAAGAAGCGACATTTAGCCGTGCGGAATTAAATGAATTACTTGATGCAGCAGAAAACGGGATTTTACAACTCGTTGAAAAACAAAAAGAAGCATTAGGCGACATCGTATCTTACATAGAATAGAGGTGGACAAATGAAACAAGTTGTTGTAGCAACGAAAAACATGGGGAAAGTACGTGAATTTGCCGAGTTATTTGAGAGATTTGATTTAGAAGTAAAATCTCTTCATGACTTTCCTCACATCGAAGAAGTCGAAGAAACTGGTGAAACATTTGAAGAAAATGCAATTTTGAAAGCGGATAGTTTATGTAAGCAGTTAAATTCAATTGTCATTGCAGATGATTCTGGACTTATTATCGATGCGTTAAATGGAAAACCTGGTGTCCGATCTGCTCGTTATGCAGGTGAACCAAAAGATGATCAAGCGAATATTGATAAAGTTTTAACAGAATTAGAGGGTACTCCGGCGGAAAACTGTACAGCGCGTTTTTATTGCGCGTTAGCGGTTGCTTTTCCAGAAGAGAATAAGAACCCGGTTATTGTAAATGGTACATGTGAAGGAAAGATTTTAAATCAACCTCGTGGTGAAAATGGTTTCGGATATGACCCAATCTTTTATGTAGAAGAATATAAAAAAGCTATGGCCGAGCTAACTTCAGATGAGAAAAATGAAATCAGTCACCGCGGGCGTGCTCTTCGTAAGTTAGAGGAGAAAATTCCAGCGTGGTTTTTAGAAGAAGAGTGAGGGAGAGAGACCGATGAGAGCTTTAATTGTAAGCGATAGTCACGGTTCTACGAAAGAATTACAGCAATTAAAAGAAACATATGAGGGAAATGTAGATGTTATGATTCATTGTGGTGATTCAGAACTAACACCGGATCACCAGGATTTGCAAGGATTCCAAGTAGTAAAAGGAAATTGCGATTTCTATAATGGTTTTGAAGAAGAAATTATTATTGATGTAGATGGAATGCGCTTTTTGGTCACACATGGTCATCGGTATAATGTTAAAATGACTGTGCAAACACTTCTGTATCGTGCGAAAGAAGTGGAAGCGGATATAGTATGCTTTGGACATTCACATATGTTAGGTGCGGAATTTATTGATGATATTTTATTTATCAATCCTGGAAGCATTGTATTGCCGCGTTCCCGTAAAGAAAAAACATTTACTTTGTTAGAAGTAAATGAAAATAACATTGAAATTCGATTTGAAACATTAAATGGAAAAGTTGTTGCACATAAAACTTTTCAAAGAGGATAAGAAAAATTATCCTCTTTGAAAAAAAGTATTGACTTTATCCCTGTGTGCAAATATAATAAACCTTGTCGATAAGATATCAAGTAAAAATAAAAACAAAATATGCGGGTGTAGTTTAGTGGTAAAACAAGAGCCTTCCAAGCTCTGGTCGAGAGTTCGATTCTCTTCACCCGCTCCATGTCCCAGTAGCTCAGCAGGATAGAGCAACGGCCTTCTAAGCCGTCGGTCGGGAGTTCGAATCTCTCCTGGGACGCTAAAAAACCTTTGCGGTGACGTCAAAATCCGCAATATATAAGCCTTCTAATTCGTAAGTTGAATCGTACAATGTGCGGTCGCTAACGAGTTAGGAGGCTTATTTTTTTATGTCCAAAAGACGTGATTCTTTAAGAATTAGCGAAGACTTAACGAATGTTTTTAGTGATAGATTGAAAAGTGATCCGCGGAAAAGAAAGACCGCAGAGGGTCGTTATACATTTAATTTAACAATCGACAAAGCACTCGAAATAGTTGTACGTCAAATAAAGGCAACAGGCTTACGTGAGCGTACGATAAATGACTACTATTTACACGTTAATCACTTTACGAAGATAACAGATACGCAATACTTAGAAGAATTAAACGTTAATCATATTTACGAGTGGTTATCGTCTATGAACGTTAGTAATCAAACGAAATTAACTCGTTTGAAGTGTCTAAAGGCATTTCTAGGACGTTGCCACGATAACGGGTGGATTGATATTAACTTTTGGCGCAATGTGAAGATAAAGGTGGATACGCCTGTTAAAGAAGGTGCAACAGACCGTGAAATTAATATCTTGTTATCGGTACTCGATTTAACACGATTCTTAGATTTACGAGATGCTACCGCTATCTTACTTATGTATCAGACAGGAATACGTGTCGGCACATTGGCGCAATTAGAACATAAACACGTTGATTTAGAAACGAAAGTATTAAGTGCTGACGGCGGTATGACTGCTTATGAAGCTCGAAGAGGATGTGACGAAGATATGGCGATTTTTGGCGTGGCTTAATAGCTTCGTACTTTTTATTCATCTATTTATGAAGATAGAGAGGGAGAACTAAAATGACAAAGAAAAAAATGAAGCAATGTACATACTGTAGAAAGATGAAATCAACTGCGGGCGGTTTCCACAAAGAGGCGAAATCATCCGACGGGCTGCAATCACGATGCAAGCCATGTAACGTAAAGGCACGCAAAACTGGCGAATATACCGTGACGGAATTTATCGAGATAGACGGTAAGGAAATCGAAGTAAAGCAATGTAAATCCTGCGCAGAAAAGTTCCCGCTAGATAGCTATTATCGAAATGGGCGTGGGGGATTTAAGCCGATTTGCAAGTGATGCTATGAAGATAAATACGATAGAGCTAGAGCCGTAAAACAAACGTTAGATAAATCACATACAAACAAAATGCAGCGGCAAGGAATCGCATCGTTTAGCGTAACTGCCGTCGGCTCATTCACATTCGAAGAAAATAACGTTTCTAGTGCGATTAAGCAGCTATTATCGGAACTTATCCCCGACAGTGTGTTATAATTAATGGAAGCGGAAAACGAGAATCTCCAATTGACTGGACGTGTGATTGGTTGGACAGTTTAAGAAGGTTGTATAAAAAAGGGAGATGGCGCAAAGATGGCGAGATCAAATGAGAATGATTTAACGGAGAAATTGGCAGAAGGTAACCGAAAATATGGTGACGGCAACTTTACAGTACAGAATATCGGCGATGAAACTAACCCGAATTGGACTGTTGTAAAAAATGTGAGGAAGGGATCGGCAGGTATTCGCGAAGAGAAAGATATATTAAGACTGCGATCAAAATATATAAAATAGTGCGGAAAGGTACGCCGAGATTCGCATTTTAAGCCGATTATTTTTTATTCCGTGGATAAGGGATTCATCTAAATGCGTCAGAAATTCCGCTAGGGAATTGATAGAACAAAAAGGCATTCAACATTGACGTAGAACTACTATATAGCGTATAATATTAATTAACAAAAACGGTCAGTTGACCGCCCAAATGAACGTTCAGCAAACGATGAAAGAATCGTTTATATATCGTAGGTAATTGACGGGTCGGGAGTTCAAATCTCTCCTGGGACGTCTTTTAAAACCGTTAAGTTCATTATGGACTTAACGGTTTTGTGTTTTTAGGTAATAATAAAACGATTCTACCTTTGAAGAAATCAACTTCCTAAATATAGTTTAGGGAGTTTTTTTGCGACTAAAAAAAGAAGTGTTTTGAGGTTTTATTTAATAAAAAAGAACCCTAAAATTTTGGTCTTAGGGTTCTCACATTTAAGGTTATTATAAATCTATTTTGTCGCTTTTCGGCCCACTAATATCCAGTACAGAGATAAACTGAAAAGGGTAATGAGTACGAGGATAAATAGGATATTACTAAACATGGAAGCATCCGAATTGTTTATAATCCCTAGGAAATTTTTTCTCAATGCAGAATGGTCCATCATTGCGGCTGTATAGGCAATTCCGATTGACATAGCGACATTAAGTGTTAAATTATAAAATCCGATTGCTGTTCCTGTTTTTTCTTTTTCAATCGTACAAATGCAAGAATCAAGTAATGGTGCATACATGAATGCAAATGAACTAGAGAAAAGAACCATAGATATTACGAATACAATAACAGAAGTTTTTATAAAGAATCCGCCTAATAGCAAGCTGATCATAATGCTAACCATAGCGATTGTAATACATTGCTTGCTTCCCATAACCTTCGCAATTTTTCCAGAAAGAGCCCCGACTATCGTAGCTGCTATATAGCCAGGAATCAATAATAGTGAAATGGTATCTAGCTTCAAACCATACATCTTTTCAAGCAAGAATGGAAATAAGAAAATATATGCTAACTGTACAGAGTAAATGATAAAAGCAACGCCAAGCAATGAGATAAACTGTTTATTTTGAAAGAAGGATATACCGATAAAAGCCTTTGAGTTCTTGCTGATATAAGTAAGGAACAAGGCAATTGCAACAATAAACAAGAGAAGGTACATCCAATTGAAATCGGTAATATATAGTAGTAGGGATGCTGAAATCGTTCCTACTAGAAATAATCCTAATACATCTACATGACTGTTTGTCGCTTCTTCCTTAGGAAGATATTTTAAAATAAAAGGAAGAGTGAAAAGTGTTACTAAAGAAATTAAAAATAGAGTTGTCCAGTGGAAGTATGTTGAAACATAACCTCCAGTTAATGCCCCGATAAGCTGTGAAAGAGCAAAACTACTTGTACTTAATCCTAAAAATTTCTTTTGTTCATCTGCAGGTAAATGCTTTGTAACAAATATTACATATAACGTTTCAGCTGATGCTAAACCGGCAGTTTGGATAATACGTGAGATAACAACTAGTATAAACGAGTGTTGCAAAATATATCCCATAGCGGAACCAACGCAGATTAAAATGATCCCAACAGTAAAAAGTTTTCTAAAACTAACAGAATCCGCTAAAGCAGCGTAAACGACTGCCCCAATTCCAATCACAAGACCAGCTAATGTTGCCTGCCAGCTAACAGTTGTCGCTGAAATGTGAAAATCCTTTGCCATATCAACAGAAATAATCTTAAATGAATTGTCAATTACTAAACATAATAGAAATAACAGTAAGGTAAAAGGTACTGCTTTTTTAGCGCTAAATTCCTGCGTTTTTTTCGTGCTTACATCTGCACTTATTGTAGACATAGTTATATTCCTCTCTTCTTGTTATTTAGGGAATGGTCTTCCTGGGTCATGATTGTTTGGCCTTTAACTACCAATTAATTCTTTTGTAAAAAGATGGTTTCAGTAATTTCTAAACCATTTGTTTCATATGCGGGGGTTCCTTGTGCACAGTTGTACCCATTTTTGTTCGTTTCTTCTTATGATGCTTAAAAGGAAACGTTCTCATAAACAACCAAAAGCATCTTTCTTTTTGATTGTGTTTTCATGATGATGCATAATAATTTTTTGAACTATATAATATTGTCTGTTTATCTAAAAACTTGTATGCGCCTTAATAATGAAAAGGATACCTGTCCTTTTTACGAAGTTAATAAGGAAACGTTTTCATGAACAACCAAAAAATATTTCACTCAGTGATTACGCTTTCATGATTGTGCATGATAACTCTGTTGAATATACAATATTATCTAGTTGTCTAAAAACTTGTACGCATCTGAACAATGAAAAGGATATCATACCTTTTCTTTGTTCACAACCTATCTTTCTTTTGGAATTTGTCTTTTTTGTTACAAAAAAAGCGATGTATTTCGTATGAAATACATCGCTTCCAAATTAAATATAGAACTTTATAAGAGATGATGAATTATTCATTCGGTTATTTAGATGTTTTAATCCTAATTTGACTGAATTCTATTGGTATATAGTATTTATTATAAACCACAGGGTATTTATCGCTGATATATACACTTTCTAAAATTAAATCAAATTCCTCCCCGTGGAAAATTTGATATTTTAATGATGGGGTATTGGCGGAATTAGAACGTTTAATTTCAATGGTAGAGGAATTAGCAAGTTCATATACTTTCTCCTCCAACATTTCCAATACTTGCTTCTCGTTATGCAAGTCAAGGTCTAATTTAGAAACGGCTTCTATTGGCATCATGGTAAAAGCAAACGCTACTATCTTATCGTGATTTTTATACCATCGTTCCAATGCAACCACCGCGGTCATCTCTTGATTTAATACTTGCATTGCATAGTCCGTTACTAGGTCAATTCGGAAATTAAGTTCGATAGCATCTATTTTTTCTGCATAGCATTTATATAAGGGATTCCCCAACTTCTCCAAGCCATCGCTACTTTCATTATGATGAAATTTTGTAATGAAATTTCCTTTTCCATGGATATTTTTAACCAATCCATCTTCCTGTAAAAGTGCTAACGCGTGTCTTAATGTCATTCTGCTTACACCAAAGATTTTAGCCAATTCAGGTTCTGTTGGAAGTTGACTGTCTAAAGGAAATGTTCCATCCATAATTAATTTATATAATTGGTCATACACAGTGACGAATAGTGGTTTTTTTTGTTTATTGAGTTCGTGAAGTTTATTGTCCATGTTTTTATACCTCTATAGTTTTTCCAGTTTATGACTATAAAGTCCGTTTCGTCTCGTTTATGGTAGATTATTTTCATTTTCTATATTCAACGACCTTTTAGGACGGCTTCTTCGCTTTTATTTGTTTTCCAATTAGTTGTTAATAAATTTTTCAAACACAAACCCATAATCTTTCACGTTATATTGTTTTTTCGTGTCAACAAGCCAGTTGAAGGCAATTTGATTCATTTCTTTAAATTGCTCTGCTAAATTAAGTTGGGCGTTTGTAATACGGCTAAATGTATTCGAAGCCATGTCTAAGCTTTTTTGAGCGTATTGTAATGTAATATCATTTTCATAGGAAATTTCCTCAATTTTGTGAAGTGCTTTATATAAGTCTTTAAGCTCTTCGATGTGCTTTTTATGAACATCAATTGAGTAATATTCATCTCCCATATGAAATTTAATTTCTACATCTAAATCAATGGTACCAGCAGTTTCTAACGTTACATTTCTAATTTGATATTTGCTATAGCTAAAGCGTCGTAGTGTGCGTTTTTTACTCGTTGCACTCGTGCCATCTAAGTGAATTAACCCTTTGTTTGTAAAACAATACTCATCTGATTTTGATTTAATGAGAAAATAAATCTTTTCACCATCTTCATGCATAACATAATCGTCGGCATCGACTTTATCGTAATCTTTCGGTGTAATCACAGAACCTACATCGCTTAATCCGAGAACATCAGCAGCTACTTTTTTGAACATAGGTATCATCCCCTTCAGTTTTTGAATTCTGAATTGCATGAAATTATTTTAACATGATTGAAAGAGGAGCGTTTAAGTTTTATTTTGTAATCTTACAATTCTGTAAGGTAAGTGTAAGGAAGTTCGATGGTAACAATTGGTCAGTTCTTTATAATAGAGGTAACAAAGATGAAACGAGGAGGAAGAAAACATGAAAGGATTAATTGTAACAGCTTTAACGGTAGCTTTTGGGTTTGTTGCATATGAGAAGTTAACAGATGTAATTGATGTTGTAAAACATTTAATGGCATAGAGAGAATGGTTATGAGAGGGAAAGGGTAGATGAATGGAATGGTTATTCGGAATTATAGGTATCTGTAGTGTTATACTATTGTTATTTGTTCCTAGCGGAATACTGAGTTCTACTACAAGTTTATTTTTTATGTGTGTACTTATCTGCATTATGCTTATTATTATGTTTCTTATGAAACAAAGTAAGCCGATCTTCTTTTTTAGTATGATTGTTGTTACAATTATTGTTCTCCAAATGATTACTCTTTTCTTATATCCTACAATTATAAAAGCTTTCCATTAATGCGAAAATCCTCTGCGTCATTTGCTGAGGTTTTTTTTATATAATAAAGATTTTCTAGTGTGAATTTTTTATTTTAATCATAAAAGTTAAATATTTTTATATTTCAAACAAATGTGTTTGGAAAGTTGTTTTCTTAACAGTCATTTGTTATATTTACTTTGAAGAGATTTAAAATCTAAAAAAAGAGGCGGACGTATGGATAAAAAAGAAAATACGGTCGTATTGTTTCCACAGTTGTCAGAGCGTTATATTGACCAAGGGTTTATGGCGCTGCGGGAGCGGAAGTTCGAGGATGCATTGCGCTGTTTTGAAATATTACGTCAGTATAATGGAGAAACAGAACAAACAGAATTAGCTTCGGTTATTTGTTTATTAGAATTAAAGCGAATGGAAGATTCAAAAGAGCGATGTGAGAAGTTGCTTGAAACAGGAACAGTTTTGTTTGGGGATATTCTTGAAACATACGTGACAATTTTAGTTCAAACAAATGATTATGTAGGTGTAATTGAAACTGTTGAAGAAGTTTTGCAGAAGAAAGAATTGACCGTAGAGCAAAGAGAGAAATTAGCACAGCTTGCCCAGTTTGCGGAAAGTATGCTAAACGGCGATGAAACAACACTGATAGAATCCGATTTTGATCTGGAAGAATTTTCGGAGAATCTATTTGTGGAAAGTTTTGGGCAGCAATTGCAGGTAATTAATGCTCTTTCAATTAAGAACCTCGAAAAAGCTTTGCCAGCTTTACAGAAATTTCTTATTGATAGCACGCGACATCCGTATTTAAAAACTTCTATTATATACAAAATGGTAGAAAAGCGTATAGAAGAAGAAATAGAAGTAGAGAAATTTGGCGAAAAAATAATGGTTATCCCAGCTCATTTGGGTCATAATGATGAGTGTTCGAAGCGGGTTATACATATATTATCTAATCGATTAGAAAATGATCATCCAGATATATTTGAGGCAATTATTACATATTGGAGAGAGATGCAAACTAGTATTTTCCCGTTTCCATTACTAATGGATAAGCACGAAGTGTGGGCAGCTGTTCTAGAGCGGATCGGGAGAAAACGTTTCGGATTGATCATCGATGAAGAGGCCCTTATGGCAGCGTATAATATTACTGTTGAAGAGTTTCATATTGCTTATCAATGGTTTTTACGCGTGGAGAGGGAAGGGCATTTACCCGTATAATTATGAAAAAGAATCGTTCAGTTATTGAAACGAGAATATTCTATGTTATAATGTAAGGGTTGCAAAAGGCAGAGTTCTGCCTGTTTGTAAGAGAAGAGGAGTGCAATTCTCTTACTTAATATGTTTCATATTATTCTCGAACAAAATATACCGTGTTTGTCTTATAGACAAATAATAGATTGAGATCTCGCATGTCTTAAGGCTTATTGCTAGAAGATTAGAAAGCCTGAATAAATTGGCTTTCATGCTTTTTGTTGTTTCTAAAAAAGAAATAATAGGAAACTCAATCTGTAGAGGTATGTGCATACATTATTATAGTTGGAGGGAAAGAATAAATGGCTGCAAAATGGGAAAAATTAGAAGGTAACGTTGGCGTTTTAACAATTGAAGTTGATGCTAAAGAAGTAAACAACTCTATCGACGCTGCGTTCAAAAAAGTAGTAAAAACAATTAACGTACCTGGTTTCCGTAAAGGAAAAATGCCTCGTCCGTTATTCGAACAACGCTTTGGTGTGGAATCTTTATACCAAGATGCTTTAGATATTATCTTACCAAAAGCATACGGTGAAGCAATCGATGAAACTGGTATCTTCCCAGTTGCTCATCCTGAAATCGACATCGAGAAGTTCGAGAAAAATGAAAACTTAATCTTCACTGCAAAAGTTACTGTTAAACCTGAAGTAAAATTAGGTGAATACAAAGGACTAGCAGTAGAAAAAGTTGAAACAACTGTAACTGACGAAGATGTAGAGAACGAATTAAAATCTTTACAAGAGCGTCAAGCTGAGCTTGTTGTTAAAGAAGAAGGTACTGCTGAAAACGGCGATACAGCTGTAATCGACTTTGAAGGTTTCGTTGATGGCGAAGCATTCGAAGGCGGAAAAGGCGAGAACTACTCTCTAGCAATCGGTTCTGGTACATTCATCCCTGGTTTTGAAGAGCAATTAATTGGTCTAAAAGCTGGCGAGTCAAAAGACGTTGAAGTATCATTCCCAGAAGAGTACCATGCGGAAGAACTTGCTGGTAAACCAGCAACATTTAAAGTAACAGTTCATGAAATTAAAGCAAAAGAACTTCCTGCTTTAAATGATGAGTTCGCTAAAGATGCAGACGAAGAAGTTGCAACTCTTGATGAGTTAAAAGCAAAACTTCGCACAAACTTAGAAGAAGGCAAAAAGCACGAAGCTGAGCACAAAGTTCGTGACGAAGTAGTAGAAAAAGCTGCTGCTAACGCTGAAATCGAAATTCCAGAAGCTATGATTGAAACTGAGTTAGATCGTATGGTTCGTGAATTCGAGCAGCGCTTAAGCCAACAAGGTATGAACCTTGAGCTTTACTACCAATTCACAGGTACTGATGCTGACAAGTTAAAAGAGCAAATGAAAGAAGATGCACAAAAACGTGTAAGAATCAACCTTGTTCTTGAAGCTATCATTGAAGCTGAAAAAATCGAAGTTACTGAAGAAGAAGTAACTGCAGAAGTTGAAAAAATGGCTGCAATGTACAACATGCCAGTTGACGCTATCACACAAGCTCTTGGAAGCTTAGATGCTTTATCTGAAGACCTTAAAGTTCGTAAAGCTGTAGACTTCTTAGTAGACAACAGCAAAGCTGCATAATAAAATAACAAGGCGCGATTTTTTGATCGTGCCTTGTTTTGTAAATATAGCTATAAATATATTTACAAAACTTTTCGATGAAGAAGGAAATGATCCTTCTAAAGTCGAATATACATATTTCAAAAGTTTTAAAAATTTTTTATTTGTACATAACTAGTCATATTATTTGTATTTCTCGCCACGTAGTGACATAATATGTATTTACATACGATACATTTATCGTGTACATACGAGGGCAAGAGATTAGCACTTTGTAAGGGGTGTGAAAATATGTTTAAATTTAATGATGAAAAAGGACAATTAAAATGTTCTTTCTGTGGTAAAACACAAACGCAAGTCCGAAAGCTTGTTGCTGGTCCAGGTGTTTACATTTGTGATGAATGTATTGAGCTTTGTACAGAGATTGTGCAAGAGGAGCTTGCGAAGGACGAAGAAGTAGAATTCAAAGATGTACCGAAACCGGTAGAGATTCGTGAAATCTTAGATGAGTATGTCATCGGACAAGATAATGCGAAGAAAGCATTATCGGTAGCGGTATATAATCATTACAAACGCATCAATTCTAACAGCAAAATTGATGATGTAGAATTAGCGAAGAGTAATATCGCCCTTATCGGGCCAACGGGTAGTGGTAAAACATTACTAGCTCAAACGTTAGCGCGTATTTTAAATGTTCCATTTGCAATCGCAGATGCAACATCTCTAACAGAAGCTGGATATGTAGGTGAAGATGTAGAAAACATTTTACTAAAACTTATCCAAGCAGCTGATTACGATGTGGAGAAAGCGGAAAAAGGAATCATTTATATTGATGAGATTGATAAAGTGGCACGTAAGTCAGAAAATCCATCAATTACACGTGATGTATCTGGTGAAGGGGTACAGCAGGCACTTCTGAAAATTTTAGAAGGTACTGTAGCAAGTGTACCGCCTCAAGGTGGCCGTAAACATCCGCATCAAGAGTTTATTCAAATTGATACAACGAATATCTTATTCATTTGTGGTGGTGCGTTTGATGGCATTGAGCCAATTATTAAACGTCGCCTTGGTGAAAAAGTAATTGGATTTGGTTCAGAGAAGAAAAATGCTGATGTAAATGAAAAGCATGTTTTATCTCACGTATTACCAGAAGACCTTTTACGCTTTGGTTTAATTCCAGAATTTATTGGTCGTCTGCCAGTTATTGCGAACCTAGAACCACTTGATGAAGGTGCTCTTGTTGATATTTTAACAAAACCGAAAAATGCGCTTGTAAAACAGTTCCAAAAATTATTGGAGCTTGACGATGTTGAGTTGGAATTTGAAGAAGGAGCACTGATTGAAATTGCGAAAAAAGCAATTGAACGTAAAACAGGTGCCCGTGGACTTCGCTCTATTATTGAAGGCTTAATGCTAGATGTAATGTTCGAGCTTCCATCTCGTAAAGATATCGAGAAGTGTATTCTTACAAAAGAAACAGTAGTGGACAATGCACCGCCAAAATTGGTGTTACAAGACGGTACTGTACTTGATACAAAGACATCTGCATAGTGAAAAAGAGAAACAGCAATTTTTATAATTGCTGTTTCTTATTATGTTTAGCACCTTTCCTCCCAGGAAATACTAAATGGTAAAACATAGCGGGAGGAAATGAATTATGAGCTGGACAAATATATTCTTACTTGTTCAACTTGTTTTTGGTGTAATTGTCGGATTGTATTTTTGGCATTTGCTCAAAAACCAGCGAACACAAAAAGTTTCAATTGATCGAGAATCGAAAAAAGAATTAGAACAACTTCGCAAGATGCGCGAGATTTCTTTGACAGAACCGCTTGCTGAAAAAGTACGTCCTACGTCTTTTTTAGATATTGTTGGGCAAGAGGATGGGATTAAATCATTAAAGGCAGCACTTTGTGGACCAAACCCACAACATGTTATTATATATGGACCTCCTGGAGTCGGAAAAACAGCGGCAGCACGTCTGGTGTTAGAAGAAGCAAAGAAAAACCAAAAATCTCCATTCCGTATGAATGCAACATTTATTGAACTGGATGCAACAACCGCTCGATTTGATGAACGTGGCATTGCTGATCCGTTAATAGGATCAGTGCATGATCCCATTTATCAAGGTGCAGGTGCAATGGGACAAGCGGGAATTCCTCAGCCGAAAAAAGGTGCTGTAACAGATGCGCATGGCGGCATTTTATTTATTGACGAAATTGGTGAATTGCATCCAATCCAGATGAATAAAATGTTAAAAGTATTGGAAGATCGCAAAGTGTTTTTGGAAAGTGCATACTATAGTGAAGAAAATTCAATGATTCCAACATACATACATGATATTTTTCAAAAAGGATTACCAGCAGATTTTCGCTTAGTTGGAGCAACGACTCGTTCTCCGGAAGACATTCCTCCTGCCATTCGTTCTCGTTGTTTAGAGGTTTTCTTCCGTGAACTTGATACGGAAGAAATTCAAAAAGTAGCAAAGAATGCGGCTGAAAAAGTAAAGATGGAAATTGGAGAGCAAGGTATTGAACTGATCGGAATGTATTCAAGAAATGGAAGAGAGGCCATTAATCTTGTACAAATTTCTGCAGGGATGGCAATAAATGAGGGACGCTCATTTATTAAAGATGAGGATATTGAATGGGTCGTTCATTCTAGTCAGCTTACTCCGAAATATGAAAAGCATATTTATCCAATTCCGAAGATTGGTCTTGTAAATGGTCTTGCAGTATATGGACCGAATACAGGGGCACTATTAGAAATCGAAGTAACGGCAATTCCAGCTACGGACAAAGGTACGATAAATGTTACAGGAATTGTGGAAGAAGAAAGCATTGGTAATCAAACGAAATCAATTCGTCGTAAAAGTATGGCGAAAGGCTCAGTTGACAATGTTTTAACAGTTCTTCGTTCTCTCGACTTGTTACCAGAAGGGTACGATATACATATTAATTTTCCTGGTGGTGTTCCAATTGATGGGCCGTCGGCAGGAATTGCAATGGCAACAGGGGTATATTCAGCGCTTCATCAATTGTATGTGAATAATGAAATAGCGATGACTGGAGAAATAAGCATTCATGGAGAAGTCAAACCAGTAGGCGGCGTATATGCAAAAGTGAAAGCAGCGAAAAAGGCAGGAGCAAAAAAAGTTATCATTCCTGCTGAAAACATGCAACCATTTCTATATACGATAAAGGGTATTGAGATTATTCCTGTTCGAAAACTAACAGAAGTTTTTGCGTTAACATTCGTTCAGGAAAAATTACATCGTGAAATCGATGTGCATCGCAAGCTAGATGAAGGTGATGTGCAATCGATGTAAAATGAAATAGGATTCTAAGAAGTGATTTCTTTTTGGATAAATGCGAAATAGAACATATAATATTTGCCAGACTTCGTTTAAGTTTGTATGCTTAAGCGAGGTCCCTTTTTTCTTTTATGGAAAGGAAAAACAGGAGATTTGCAATTGCAAGGAATCTCTGTAATTGCATCAAGGTGTATTGTAATATAAAATAGTTGAACAGGAGTTTAATTTATTATGGAGGTGCTATGTCTAGTATGAATACGAACGAAAGAATTGTGCCCCTCCTACCATTAAGAGGCGTTCTCGTATATCCAACGATGGTTCTGCATCTTGATGTAGGACGTGATAAATCGATACAAGCACTAGAGCAGGCAGCAATGGATGAAAATATCATCTTTTTAGCAATGCAAAAAGAAATGAATATCGATGATCCAAAAGAAGATGACATATATAGTGTGGGTACAGTAGCGAAAGTAAAGCAGATGTTAAAGTTGCCAAACGGTACGCTTCGTGTCCTTGTAGAAGGTTTACATAGAGCAGAAATAGTAGAATTTATTGAAGAAGAAGATGTAGTAAAAGTTTCGATTCAAACAGTAACAGAAGAAGAAGAGGGCACTCTAGAGGAAAAAGCTCTTATGCGCACGTTGCTAGAACATTTCGAGCAATATATTAAAGTTTCGAAAAAAATATCGAATGAAACATTTGCAACAGTAGCAGATGTGGAAGAACCAGGTCGCTTAGCTGATTTAATTTCTTCCCATTTACCAATTAAGACAAAGCAAAAGCAAGATATTTTAGAAATTATATCAGTAAAAGAAAGATTACATACACTTATTTCCATTATTCAAGATGAACAAGAACTACTTAGTTTAGAAAAGAAAATTGGACAAAAAGTGAAACGTTCAATGGAGCGTACGCAAAAAGAATATTTCTTGCGTGAACAAATGAAGGCAATTCAAACCGAGCTTGGTGATAAAGAAGGTAAAGGTGGCGAAGTAGAAGAACTTCGTGAAAAAATCGAAGAGGCAGGAATGCCGGAAGAGACGAAAAAAGCCGCTTTAAAAGAATTAGATCGTTATGAAAAGTTACCAGCAAGTTCTGCAGAGAGCGGTGTTATTCGCAATTATCTAGATTGGTTATTAGCACTTCCGTGGACAGAAGCAACAGAAGATATGATTGACTTAGCACATTCTGAAACAATTTTAAATAGAGATCATTACGGTCTTGAGAAGGTGAAAGAGCGTGTGCTAGAGTATTTAGCTGTTCAAAAGCTAACCAATTCTTTAAAAGGACCAATTCTTTGCTTAGTTGGCCCTCCAGGTGTTGGAAAAACATCTTTAGCACGTTCTATTGCAACATCGTTAAATCGTAATTTTGTCCGTGTCTCTCTTGGTGGTGTTCGTGACGAATCTGAAATTCGTGGTCACCGTCGTACATACGTTGGAGCAATGCCGGGCCGTATTATTCAAGGGATGAAGAAAGCGAAAACAATCAATCCAGTCTTTTTATTAGATGAGATTGATAAGATGTCCAATGATTTCCGTGGTGATCCATCCGCTGCGTTACTTGAAGTATTAGATCCAGAACAAAACCACAACTTTAGCGATCATTATATTGAAGAGCCTTATGACTTATCTAAAGTAATGTTTGTTGCAACGGCAAATACACTTGCGAGCATTCCAGGCCCGCTTCTTGATCGTATGGAAATTATTTCGATTGCTGGTTATACAGAGATTGAAAAGGTGCATATTGCTCGTGAACATTTATTACCGAAGCAATTAACAGAACACGGTTTGCGAAAAGGAAATTTACAAATTCGTGATGAAGCACTTCTTGAAATTATTCGTTATTATACACGTGAAGCGGGTGTTCGTACGCTAGAGCGTCAAATTGCAAAGGTTTGTCGTAAAGCGGCAAAAATCATTGTTACAGAAGAGCGTAAACGTATTGTTGTAACGGAAAAAAATATTACAGACTTACTTGGGAAACATATATTCCGTTATGGGCAAGCTGAAACGAAAGACCAAGTTGGAATGGCAACTGGTTTAGCGTATACAGCCGCTGGCGGTGATACATTGGCAATTGAAGTATCTGTTTCACCAGGAAAAGGGAAATTAATTTTAACAGGGAAACTTGGGGATGTTATGAAAGAATCCGCACAGGCTGCATTTAGTTATATTCGCTCTCGTGCAGAAGAACTTCATATTGATCCAGATTTCCACGAAAAGAATGACATCCATATTCACGTTCCAGAAGGAGCAGTTCCGAAGGATGGTCCATCAGCAGGTATTACGATGGCAACAGCTCTAATTTCTGCACTAACAGGTGTACCTGTAAGTAAGGAAGTAGGGATGACCGGAGAAATTACGCTACGTGGTCGTGTATTACCAATTGGTGGTTTGAAAGAAAAAACATTAAGTGCTCACCGCGCGGGCTTAACAAAAATTATTTTGCCAGCCGAAAATGAAAAAGATTTAGATGATATTCCAGAAAGCGTAAAAGAAAACCTTACGTTTGTGCTTGTGTCTCATTTAGATGAAGTATTGGAGCATGCATTAGTAGGAGTGAAACAATGAAAGTAACAAAAGCAGATATTGTCATTAGTGCTGTTAAACCAGAACAATATCCAGATAGCGACTTACCGGAAATTGCATTAGCAGGTCGTTCTAATGTTGGGAAGTCTTCCTTCATTAATAAAATTTTAAATCGTAAAAAGTTAGTACGTATTTCTTCTAAACCAGGAAAAACGCAAACACTTAACTTTTTCTTAATTAATGAAATGATGCACTTTGTTGATGTGCCTGGTTATGGATATGCGAAAGTATCGAAATCAGAGCGAGCGGCATGGGGTAAAATGATCGAAACATACTTTACAACGCGTGAGCAATTAGATGCGGCTGTATTAGTAGTTGATTTACGTCATCCGCCAACAAACGATGATGTCATGATGTATGATTTCTTAAAGCATTATGAAATCCCAACGATTATTATCGCAACGAAAGCTGATAAAATTCCGAAAGGGAAATGGCAAAAGCATTTGAAAGTTGTAAAGGAAACTCTTGATGTCGAGGCTGGCGATGAAGTCGTTCTATTTTCTTCAGAAACAGGACTTGGAAAAGAAGAGGCGTGGAAAGCAATTCATAAATTTACAAAAACAAAAAACGTGTGACGATTTGTCGCACGTTTTTTTGTTTATTTATAGTACAGGTTCAAAAGGGAAGATATAGAGTGCGAAGAAATGCGAAAGCTATCTTTACCGGACTTTTTGGACATCCTCTTACAGTACGTTTAATGTGATTTCAAAATTTCCTCTAGTTGCTTTTGAATATGGGCATACGTCGTGTGCAATATGAAATAATTTGTTACATTTTGGAACAATCATACATATTTTTCTGTATGATGAAAGAAGATAAACAAAGATAGTTTTTCTATTTCCTATGGAATAGTTTCCATCACTTGATTCTGACAAATTTTTTTGGTAACGTACAAATAGAGTTGTTATTTTATAATGATTATAAAGTAAGATGTACATACATTTTGATTTTCCAACATATAAGTTGCTACTATAAAGAGCAAAAGATGATCTTTACTTACTTGCTCTTTTGTTTTTACTTGGTATTAGAAAGAGGTTCTGATTGCTTCTATGCATGGCCGGATGCTCTCACCCACCTAAAGGTTAGGTTTTTATGTCGGTTTTTCAATTTGTATTTATATAGTTAGCTGAGTAACGTATTTCTTACTAGATGTGAAAATCCGAAAAATAATTTGTCGATGTTCACACGATTGTCAGATTCATAACAGGAAAGTTGTATTATGATAGTAGATAAAGTGATAAAAAGGTTGAAGGGGGACATGCTGCGTGCATATTCTTGTTGTTGGTGTAAATTATCGAACAGCCCCTGTAGAATTTCGTGAGAAACTAACATTTCAGACAGCAGAGTTAGAGCAGGCAATGACAACATTACAAAATCAAAAGAGCGTGTTAGAAAACGTCATTGTATCAACGTGTAACCGCACAGAAATCTATGCTGTCGTCGATCAATTACACACGGGACGATATTACATTAAGAAATTTTTAGCTGATTGGTTTCAGCTTGAGATAGAAGAAATTTCACCATACTTGTCTATTTTTGAACAAGATGGTGCGATTGAACATTTATTCCGTGTAACGTGCGGATTAGATTCTATGGTAGTTGGTGAAACGCAAATTTTAGGTCAAATTCGAAATAGCTTCTTAGAGGCACAAGAGGTAAAAGCAACAGGGACAGTTTTTAATGAATTGTTTAAACAAGTCATTACATTAGCAAAGCGCGCTCATTCAGAAACAACAATTGGTGAAAGTGCAATGTCTGTTAGTTATGCAGCTGTTGAGCTTGGAAAGAAAATTTTTGGTGATTTAACAGATTGTCACGTGCTAATTCTTGGTGCTGGAAAAATGGGTGAACTTGCACTACAAAATTTATACGGAAGCGGGGCTCATAAGGTAACGGTAATGAACCGCACACTTACGAAAGCGGAAACAATGGCCGAGAAGTATATGGGACATGCGAAGCCGTTAAGTGAATTGCAGTGTGCATTATTGGAAGCGGACATTTTAATTAGTTCAACTGGGGCGTCTGACTATGTAATCACGAAAGAAATGATGACACGGGTGGAGCGTATGCGCTCAGGTCGTCCACTATTTATGGTTGATATTGCAGTACCTCGTGATATTGATCCCGCAATTGATGAGTTAGAAGGTTCGTTCTTATACGATATTGATGACCTGCAAGGTGTAGTAGAAGCGAATCGTGCTGAGCGTTTAAAAGAGGCGGAAAAAATTCAACTTATGATTGAAGAGGAAATCGTTATATTTAAGGCATGGTTAAATACACTTGGTGTTGTTCCGTTAATATCAGCTCTTCGTGATAAAGCACTAGCAATTCAAAGTGAGACGATGCAAAGTCTTGAAAGAAAAATTCCAACGCTTAGTGATCGTGAGAGAAAAGTGATTAGTAAGCATACAAAAAGTATTATTAACCAAATGTTGAAAGATCCAATTTTAGTAGCAAAAGAGTTGGCTACTGAAGAAGAGGCTGCAGAAAAGCTTGCTTTATTTGCAAAGATTTTTGATTTAGAGGTACAAGAAGAGACTGCGAAACATATAGAAGAGCCGGAACAAAAACGAGTGTGGACAGCATCCGTTCCATCTTTATAACTGGAAGGATGATCGGATGGGCTTTTTAAATAACAGTATTATTTATCATATTGCAATTATTTTATATGCTTGTAGCATTAGTTTATATTTTATAGATTATTTCCAAAGTAACCGAAAGGCGAATCGAATTGCTTTTTGGTTACTTGCGATTGTATGGGTATTACAGTCTATTTTCATGTTACTTCGGGCCACGGAATCAGAGACGAATCCGATTTTAACATTATTGTCAGGAATTTATTTTTACGTGTGGTTATTAATTACAATGTCACTCGTAATCAATCGATTTATGCGCATTGACTTTTTAGTTTTTTTTACAAATGTCATTGCTTTTGGCGTAAGCGCTTTTTCTATTTTCACCCCGCTCGGAAAAATGTCGCCGGTACTTGCGCATCAATTAGTTTCAGAGCTTGTATACGTACATGTAGGAATGGCGATTATTTCTTATGCGGCGTTTACAGTGTCGTTTATTTTTTCCATTATGTACTTATTGCAATATCGATTGTTAAAACAGAAAAAATGGAATGCGAGATTAAGGCGGTTGGGAAATTTACGGAAGCTTGAGTCGATGTCATATGGATTAAATTTATTTTCTGTTCCGTTTTTTCTATTAGCTATTTTGCTTGGATGTATATGGGGATATACCAAACTAGATAATTTTCATTGGTATGACACGAAAGTAATCGGGTCTTTTGTTGTTTTATTTGCATATTGCATGGGTTTATATTTACGAGGATCAGACATATTGCAAGGTAAGAAGATTATAAGTTGGAACATTGGAGCCTTTCTTGTTATGTTAATCAATATTTTTCTATTCAGCAGTTTATCCAATTTCCACTTTTGGTATTTATAATGAGGAGAGAAAATTATGCGCAAAATTATTGTAGGTTCAAGAAAGAGTAAGCTAGCATTGACGCAAACAAATTGGTTTATTGATCAGTTAAAAGCGCTTGGTTTGCCATATGAATTTGAAGTGAAAGAAATTGTTACAAAAGGCGACGTTATTTTAGATGTGACGCTTTCCAAAGTAGGTGGGAAAGGTTTATTTGTAAAAGAAATTGAACATGCACTGCTTACAAAAGAAATTGATATGGCTGTACATAGTATGAAGGATATGCCAGCTGTACTTCCGGATGGATTAACAATTGGATGTATACCAAAGCGTGTAGATCCGCGTGATGCGTTCATTTCAAAAAATGGGGAATCATTTGAGGATTTAGCAGAAGGTGCGATTCTTGGGACAAGTAGTTTACGACGAAGTGCACAGCTACTAGCTGCTAGACCAGACTTACAAGTAAAGTGGATTCGTGGAAATATTGATACGAGATTACGTAAATTAAAAGAAGAAGACTATGATGCAATCATCTTAGCGACAGCTGGTTTAGAGAGAATGGGCTGGGCAGATGATGTTATTACAGAGCACTTAGATGAAAAGGTATGCGTGCCAGCTGTTGGACAAGGTGCATTAGCAATTGAATGCCGTGAGGATGATCAAGATTTATTACGATTATTATCACATATCAATGACTCTGTCACAGAGCGAACAGTCGCAGCAGAGCGAGTATTTCTTCATAAACTTGAAGGCGGTTGCCAAGTACCAATTGCTGGTTATGCAACACTTGGGGAGAGAGATGAAATTGAATTAACAGCGCTTGTCGGTTCTATGGATGGTTCCATTTTGTTAAAAGAAATTGTCACAGGTGTGGATCCGGAGCAAGTTGGTTTAGAGGCAGCGAATCGTTTAATTGAGCAAGGAGCAAAAGAACTCATTCTCGCTGCAAATAAGGAGCAACATTAATCATGGATGCCCTTGCTGGAAAAACAGTACTAATTACGCGTGCCCAGCATCAAGCAAAACAAATGAGTGAAGCGGTGAACAAACAGGGCGGAATTCCATTGGAAATTCCGCTTTTGCATATAGAAGGCGTATCTCAGCAGGAATTTCAAAATGTATCTCAACAGCTTAACACATATGACTGGGTTATTTTTACGAGTAAAAATGGTGTGGAATGTTTTTTAGATGGTTTGTATAAGAGAATTCCCTCTACTGTTCGCATTGCTGCAGTAGGCGTGAAAACAGGGCTAGAATTAAAAAAGCGAGGTTATGAGGTTCATTTTGTCCCAACGGATTTTGTTGCGGAAGCTTTCGCTAAAGAATTTGTAAGAGAGTTAAATGGGACAGAACGTATTTTATTTCCAAAAGGGAATTTAGCTAGAGATATTATTCCAAATAAGCTGCGTAAACTTGGTGTGTTTTTAGAAGAGTTTGTTGTGTATGAAACGAAAGCGAATCATGAGAAGCGGCAAGATCTCATCGCCAATCTAGAATCAGGTAAGATAGATATTGTTACATTTACGAGTCCTTCTACCGTTACTAGCTTTGTGAAATTACTTGAAGGCACAAACTGGAGAGAATGGATAAAAAAATGTACAATTGCTTGTATAGGACCAATAACAGCGCAAGAGGCAAGTCGTTATTTCTCTGATGTAATTGTTCCGAAAGAATATACAGTAGAAGCGTTAATACAATGCATTTCAACATATAATCAAAATGCATAATTTAAATAAAAGAATGGGAGATAGAAATCTATGAATTCTTTACAGTTTAATCGTCACCGTCGTTTAAGACAAAGCGGAAATATGCGTGCACTTGTACGTGAAACATTTTTACATACAGAAGATTTTATTTATCCTATTTTCGTACTAGAGGGAGAGAATGTTCGTAACGAAGTTCCTTCTATGCCAGATGTATATCAAATTTCTTTAGATCTTCTGCAAGCTGAAATGCAAGAAGTGGTAGATTTAGGTATTCGATCTGTTATCGTATTTGGCTTGCCTGCTGAAAAAGATGAAGTTGGATCTTCTGCATTTTGTGAGCATGGTATTGTACAACGTGCAATTAAACAAATTAAAGAACAGTTCCCAGAGTTAGTAGTAGTTGCAGATACATGTTTATGTCAATATACAAGTCATGGACATTGCGGTGTTATTGAGGATGGAATCATTTTAAATGATGCATCGCTAGAAGTTCTTGCGAAAACAGCGGTAAGTCAAGCGAAGGCAGGAGCGGATATTATTGCCCCATCTAACATGATGGATGGATTTGTAACGGCGATTCGCCATGCATTAGATGAGAACGGTTTTTCACACGTGCCGGTTATGTCATATGCTGTGAAATACTCATCTGCATTTTACGGTCCATTCCGCGATGCAGCACATGGTGCACCACAATTTGGCGATCGTAAAACGTATCAAATGGATCCAGCAAACCGTATGGAAGCATTCCGTGAAGCGGAATCAGATGTAATGGAAGGAGCAGATTTCTTAATTGTAAAACCAGCTCTTTCTTACTTAGATATTATTCGCGATGTAAAGAACAATTTCAATTTACCAATTGTTGCTTATAATGTGAGCGGAGAATATTCGATGATTAAAGCAGCAGCGCAAAATGGTTGGATTAATGAAAAAGACATTGTACTTGAGAAATTGTTAAGCATGAAACGTGCAGGGGCAGACTTAATCATTACGTATCATGCAAAAGATGCAGCACGATGGTTACAAGAAGGAGGCGCACAATAATGAAAAAGTTTGATAAGTCGATTGAAGCATTTGAAACAGCACAAAATTTAATGCCTGGTGGTGTGAATAGTCCGGTTCGTGCATTTAAATCCGTTGGTATGAATCCGCTCTTTATGGAGCGCGGGAAAGGTTCTAAAGTGTACGATATCGATGGGAATGAATATATCGACTACGTATTATCATGGGGACCACTGATTCATGGGCATGCCAATGATCGTGTTGTAGAATCATTAAAGGCTGTTGCGGAAAAAGGAACAAGCTTTGGTGCGCCAACAGAAATTGAAAATAAATTAGCGCAGCTTGTAATTGAGCGTGTGCCGTCTATTGAAATTGTACGTATGGTAAACTCTGGAACAGAAGCGACAATGAGTGCGCTTCGTCTAGCACGTGGTTATACAGGGCGTAATAAAATTTTGAAATTTATCGGTTGTTATCATGGGCATGGCGATTCCCTATTGATTAAAGCTGGTTCTGGTGTTGCGACGCTTGGTTTACCAGATAGCCCTGGTGTACCTGAAGGTGTAGCACAAAATACAATTACAGTAGCTTATAACGATTTAGAGAGCGTAAAATATGCTTTCGACCAATTCGGTGACGACATTGCTTGTGTGATCGTCGAGCCGGTCGCTGGAAATATGGGTGTTGTGCCACCTCAGCCAGGATTTTTAGAAGGACTTCGTGAAGTAACAGAGAAAAATGGTGCTTTGCTTATCTTTGATGAAGTAATGACAGGGTTCCGTGTTGCTTATAACTGCGGACAAGGGTATTACGGTGTAACGCCTGACTTAACTTGTTTAGGAAAAGTAATCGGCGGTGGTCTGCCAGTAGGAGCATATGGTGGTAAAGCGGAAATTATGCGTGAAGTTGCACCGAGCGGACCAATTTATCAAGCAGGTACATTATCCGGTAATCCTTTAGCGATGACTGCAGGTTATGAAACGTTAGTACAATTAACGCCAGAGTGTTATCAAGAGTTTGAACGTAAAGCTGAAATGCTAGAAAATGGTCTGCGTAAAGCGGCTGAAAAACACGGTATTCCGCACCATATCAACCGTGCCGGTTCTATGATTGGTATATTCTTTACGAATAAACCAGTTATTAACTACGATGCGGCAAAAACTTCAAACTTAGAGTTCTTTGCAGCTTACTATCGTGAAATGGTAGAGCAAGGTGTATTCTTACCACCTTCTCAATTTGAGGGCTTATTCTTATCAACAGCACATAGTGATGCTGATATTGAAGCAACGATTGCAGCGGCAGAAATTGCAATGTCAAAATTAAAAGCATAAAGTAAAAAGGTTGTCAGGGATCATATCCTGGCAACCTTTTTTTATATATAGCTGAAAATTATGGGGATATTGTTGGAAAGCTGATATATGAAAAAAATCAATCAGAATCCCATGTATGCAGTTCGATTTTTTTACTCATAAAATGACTCTCATGCACATAAATCTGTAATGACATACAGTTTGGGAGGGGGAAAAAAAGTGACAACAAATCATTCGTTACGTTTTTCATTGAAAGAATCGGTTTGGTTCCAAAAAGGACAGGAAGTCGAAGAACTTTTGTCAATTTCGTTAGATCCAGACGTTGAGATAGAAGAGCTTGAATACGAAGTGATTGTGAGAGGGCAATTAGATTTAACAGGGGAATATGTTGCAAGGAAAGATGAGGTTGAGTTTTCATTAAGAGACGTATCTCCAGCGAAATCCATTGATTATGTAGAAATGAGAGAAGATGGTGTCAACGAACTTGTACACTCTTTTCCGTTAGAAATTTCGATTCCGCGAAACCGAGTGAAACAAGTTGAAGAATTGTATGTTTCCATTGAGGAATTTGATTATGAATTAAAAGAAAATGGTTGCTTGCAACTATTAGCAGATATATCGATTTCTGGTTTATGCGAGGACGAGAGAATGCAGTATGAAGTACAAGAGGAAGAAATGGAGAATGTGGAAGTTGGTAGAGCTGAGGAAACAAAAGTGGTGGATGAGGATAAAGGATCAGTGGAGGAAGTAGTAGTTCATACAGAATCAGACGGATGGGAAGATTATGCATTTGAGCCGTTTCAATTAGAGGAGCGCAAAGAACAAGAATTAGAAGAGGAAGAACATCTACTAGAAGGACATGAAGAAGAAAGGGAAGAAGTGAAAGAAACTACCCCACAGTTTGAATTGTTCGGCCGGAAGGATTTTAAGAAAAAACAAGCAGAGAAATTACAAGAAGAGCAAGAGGAAGCATCCTACTCGCAACGAGATGAAAATGCATTATACTTAACAAAATTATTTACGAAAGAGCCGGAAGAAGAGTTTACGAAATTACGTATGTATTTTGTGCAAGAAGGGGATACAATTGAATCGGTCGCGGAGCGATATGAAACGACTGTCCAGCATTTACATCGCGTGAACCAAACAGATGATGTGTATTTAACTACAGGACAAATTATATATATACCTGTGCCAAAAGCAAAGACAAAGTGAGTGAAGAGGATTCTTCACTCACCTCTTTTCTTTCGTCCTAGTTTATCCTGCTATGAGCGGGCAGTAAGATCCTCACCTCAAGATTTAGATGGAAATGAGGAAGATAGCGTGAGGGTCCCCAGCAGGAGGATGAATCCCCACTTATCTTCACCTTTTGTTCTCACGTGGTATGGGGCGAAAAAAGGAACTGACCGCTTCTAATGCTTTCTTCCACTTAAAGATTAGGCTTTATGTCGGTTTTTCAATCTGCATTTCTATAGAAATCGGTTATTCCAGTTAAAAGGAATTTTATTTTACGTTTTTGAATGAGAAAGGATCATTCGTATGGATATAGAATTACGGGATCGTTATGCACCGATCGTACAGCGGTATCAATTAGATGTCCAACATATGGAAGAGCACGGAAGTATCATAAAAATTTATACGAATCAAGGGCCATATGCATTAAAAAAATTACCATCTCATCGATTGAAGCGAAATCATTTAATGTATCATATTCAATATTTACGTGAAAAGGGATTTACACATTATGCACCCATTTACCATGCAATAGATGGGAATCACATTTTGAACGATGAAACATATAGTTATTATTTAATGCCCTGGCTGGAGCGAGCTGAAGGAAGTGGAGAGGACAATGATCAATATCACAAAATGTTTCAGACGTTAGCGCTGCTTCACCAAAGGACGGTAAAAGAAGAATCATATACGGAAGAAACGTTAGAGAAGCATTATAAAAATGTCTCTGAGCGTTGGGAGGAAGATGGGGATTTCTTAGAGAAATTTCTTTTAGAATCTGAGGCGAAATGGTATATGTCTCCGTTTGAACTACAGTATTGTACGTATTTTCATCACGTGATGAGAGCACGTGAATTTGCAACGAAACAGCTTTCAGAGTGGCATGAAGTGATGAAAGAGAAAGAAAAAACACGAGTTTCTTTTATCCATGGTAATGTATCAATGAAGCATTTTTTATTCGATTATGAACGAAAT
Organism: Bacillus sp. AFS023182; assembly: GCF_002560575.1. Classification (NCBI taxonomy): domain Bacteria; kingdom Bacillati; phylum Bacillota; class Bacilli; order Caryophanales; family Bacillaceae; genus Bacillus; species Bacillus sp. AFS023182. The sequence continues at coordinate 269,479 of NZ_NTRO01000022.1, forward strand.
GGTTATTTTATTAGTTTGGAAAAATCTCAGTTTGCGACACCAGTTCAAGATCTTGTCCGTTTTTATTCCCGCTCACTGAACACATACCCAATGGCGAGAAACGATCGTTTTGAATGGTATCAGGTGTATCAAAAGAATTTTCCGTTTACGAAAGAAGAGCAACTTCTTATGTTTGCTTATCTAACATATCCTTCTCCATTTATTCGGCAAATTCAATCTTATACAAGCAAACAGCAGAGTCGTAGTGAAAAGCAAGAACTTCAAGGTGTGAAAATGTTACAACAAGCGCATTGGCTTGTAAGTAATATAGAATATTTTATTTCACAATTACAAGCAGCGCAGCAAGGGAATGAGTAACAGCCGTAGTCTCAAGTATCTTGAGGCTACGGCTGAAAATGCAAGCGAATCGTAGCTACAACAAAGATGATAAGGATGATAAAGTCTAAAAAGGTAGGAAGTAGTAAAGTGCGAATTCCTTGGAAAATAGTAAGTGGAATTGCAAAATCAGCGAATATGGTTTGCAAATTTCTAACCCATGAAGGGGCTGAAAAATTATAGGTGCGTTTGTAACGTCGCATAATCATTCCTCCGTATAGAAAGGCTATTGCCGTACATGAATCTTAAAAGATGAAGGGGTAATATTACAGTATGCGGGGTAATTACCTAAGGTGCTTGTGCTGCAGACTTTCATATATATTACAGAAAAAATAGTTAAGCTGATTGATGATTATAGGTTGTTTTTATCAAATAGGAAAGTATAGCATCTATCCATTGTAGAAAAATGCTGAAAAATATTTTTATCTTGACGAATATGGTTTCGTTTTTTACACTATTGTATATAATAAATAACAATTATATAAATGCGTTGAAGGGGAAGAGTATAACATTAAACGTCTGCAGAGAGGAGAATTATTAGCTGTGAGATTCTCTAGATAGTCATGTTAGAAGGTAGCCCTGGAGCATCTTTTCTGAACGGATTCATTCTCATTAGGAAAAGACGGATCTGTCCGTTATCAAATTAAGAGTATAAGCAAATTTTGAATTTGTTTGTAAATAAAGGTGGTACCACGATGTCCCTCGTCCTTTTTGGATGAGGGACATTTTTTATTCTTAAGGAGGGAAAATAATGTCAAACACGGAAAAGAATTTACCAACTAAATATGATCATATGTCCGTTGAAGAAGGCCGCTATAAATGGTGGCTTGATGGCCAATATTTCGAAGCAAAAGGAGATGCGGAAAAACAGCCGTATACAATTGTAATTCCACCTCCAAACGTAACAGGTAAGCTACACTTAGGTCATGCTTGGGATACAACACTTCAAGATATTTTAACACGTACGAAGCGTATGCAAGGTTACGATGTATTATGGCTTCCTGGTATGGACCATGCGGGCATCGCAACGCAAGCAAAAGTAGAAGCGAAACTTCGTGAAGAAGGTATTTCACGTTACGATCTTGGCCGTGAGAAATTCCTTGAAAAGGCATGGGAATGGAAAGAAGAGTATGCTTCTCACATTCGTCAGCAATGGGGAAAAGTTGGTTTAGGATTAGATTATACGCGTGAGCGCTTCACATTAGATAAAGGTTTATCTGATGCGGTTAATAAAGTATTCGTTCAATTATACGAAAAAGGTTTAATTTACCGCGGTGAGTATATCATTAACTGGGACCCAGCAACACGCACAGCTCTTTCTGATATAGAAGTAATTCATAAAGAGGTTCAAGGTGCATTCTACCATATGAACTATCCGTTAACAGACGGTTCTGGTCATATTCGTCTTGCAACAACTCGTCCAGAAACAATGCTTGGTGATACAGCAGTAGCAGTTCATCCGGAAGATGATCGTTACAAACATTTAATCGGAAAAACAGTTACACTTCCAATTGTAGGCCGTGAGATTCCGATTATTGCTGATGAGTACGTAGAAAAAGATTTCGGAACAGGTGTTGTGAAAATTACTCCAGCTCATGATCCGAATGACTTTGAAGTAGGTAACCGCCATGACTTACCACGCATTCTTGTAATGAACGAAGATGGTACAATGAATGAAAAAGCTGGTAAATATAACGGTATGGATCGTTTTGAATGCCGTAAAGAATTAGTAAAAGACTTGCAAGAAGCTGGCGTATTAGTAGAAATCGAGCCTCATATGCATGCGGTAGGTCATAGTGAGCGTAGCGGAGCAGTTGTTGAGCCTTACTTATCAACACAATGGTTCGTAAAAATGGCACCACTTGCAGAAAAGGCTGTTGCTCTGCAACAAAAAGAAGGAGAAAAAGTAACGTTCGTACCAGATCGTTTCGAGAACACATACTTACGCTGGATGGAAAACATTCATGACTGGTGTATTTCTCGTCAATTATGGTGGGGACATCGCATTCCAGCTTGGTATCATAAAGAAACTGGTGAAGTATACGTAGGTACAGAAGCACCAGCAGATATCGAAAACTGGAATCAAGATAACGACGTACTTGATACATGGTTTAGCTCAGCGTTATGGCCATTCTCAACACTTGGTTGGCCAAATGAAAATGATGAAGACTTCAAACGCTACTATTCTACAGATGCGCTTGTAACGGGTTATGATATTATTTTCTTCTGGGTATCTCGTATGATTTTCCAAGGTTTAGAGTTTACAGGAGAGCGTCCATTTAAGGATGTATTAATTCATGGTTTAGTTCGTGATGAGCAAGGGCGTAAGATGAGTAAATCCCTAGGTAACGGTATTGATCCAATGGATGTTATCGATAAGTACGGTGCAGATGCAATGCGTTTCTTCTTATCGACGGGAAGTGCACCAGGACAAGATTTACGCTTTAGCATGGAGAAAGTAGAATCTACTTGGAACTTTATTAATAAAATTTGGAATGCATCTCGTTTCGTATTAATGAACATGGATGATATGCAATATGAAGATATCGATTTAACTGGTGAAAAATCTGTTGCAGATAAGTGGATTTTAACTCGCTTAAATGAAACGATTGAAAGTGTAACACGTAACATGGATAAATATGAATTCGGTGAAGCTGGCCGTGCGTTATACAACTTCATTTGGGATGATTTCTGTGACTGGTACATTGAAATGGCAAAACTACCATTATACGGTGAAGATGAAGCAGCGAAGAAAACAACTCGTTCTATTTTAGCTTATGTACTAGACCAAACGATGCGTCTATTACACCCATTCATGCCGTTCGTAACAGAGAAAATCTGGCAACACTTACCGCATGAAGGTGAATCTATTACAGTAGCTGCATGGCCAACAGTTCGCGAAGATTTACAAGATGAAGAAGCGGCAGCTGAAATGCATCTTCTAGTTGATATCATTCGCTCTGTTCGTAACATCCGTGCAGAAGTAAATACGCCAATGAGTAAAAAAGTTCAAATGCAGATTAAAGCAAAAGACGAAAAAGTTTTAGCTCAGCTTACGAAAAACAGTTCTTACATCGAGCGTTTCTGTAATCCAAGTGAATTAACGATTAAGACGGATTTACAAGCACCAGAAAAAGCAATGACTGCAATCGTATCAGGTGCAGAGTTGTTCTTACCGTTAGCTGATTTAATCAATCTTGATGAAGAGAAAGCACGCCTTGAAAAAGAACTTGAGAAGTTCGATAAAGAGGTAGAACGTGTACAGAAGAAACTTGCAAATCAAGGTTTCGTAGCAAAAGCTCCAGCAGCAGTTATTGAAGGAGAGCGTGCGAAAGAGCAAGATTACTTAGAAAAACGCGAAGCAGTTCGCCAACGTCTAGCTGATCTTCAAAAATAAAAGTTTTTCCAAAGAGACTCACTATATTGGTGAGTCTCTTTTATTTGCGTATAATAGAGTTAAGGTGATTTCTTGCCTTGGTTCTTTTTTGGATTTGAAAGGGGAATGGCACAAGTGGTACATACATACGAAGAAGCAATAGGTTGGATTCATAGCCGATTAAAGTTTGGTATTAAACCAGGATTAGAGAGAATGCAGTGGATGTTAGAAGAGCTTGGAAATCCAGAGCGTCATATAAAATGTGTTCATCTTGCAGGAACAAATGGAAAAGGTTCAACTTTAACATATATGCGTTATATGTTGGAGGCAGAAAAATATAAAGTTGGGACATTTACGTCTCCATATATTGAAACATTTAATGAACGAATTAGTGTGAATGGGACACCAATTGCAGATAAAGAAATTACTGAGCTTGTAAACATGGTAAAACCAATTGTTGAAAAGTTAGATGAAACAAATTTAGGAGAAGCAACAGAGTTTGAAATTATTACGGTCATGGCAATCTGCTATTTCGGTAAAATAAACTTCTGTGATATCGTCTTGTTTGAAACAGGGCTTGGAGGTCGTTTTGATTCTACAAATGTTATTCATCCAGTACTAACGATGATTACAAATGTCGGTCATGATCATATGCATATTTTAGGTAATACGCTAGGAGAAATTGCATATGAAAAAGCAGGGATTATTAAATCAGGTGTTCCTGTTATTACGGGCGCACAGGATGAAGAAGTACTTGGGGTTATTCAGAAGGTTGCCAAAGAAAAAAATGCAAACCTTTATGAAATCGGAAAGCAATTTACAGCAGTGCATCAGCGTTCTGATGAAGATGGAGAGCTCTTTGATTTCTCTTGTCCGTTCTCTTCTTTTGAGGAAGTTCGGATTTCAATGAAAGGGCGTCATCAAGTAGGAAATGCGGCATTGGCGCTGATGGGAGTTATGTACCTTAAAACATATCTATCATTCTTAATGGGGGAAGAGCATATTCGCGAAGGATTAAGTGAAGCATATTGGATTGGTCGATTTGAACGACTACAAAGTAAACCTGACGTAATTATAGATGGTGCACATAATCCCGAAGGAATTGCAAGTCTTGTAAAAACAGTTGAGGCTCATTATAGCGATAGAAATGTCATTGTTTTATTTACGGCTCTTGGTGATAAGCAGCTGAATAACATGGTAGGACAATTAGAAACAATTGCAGATGAAATGATTTTTACAACATTCACATTTGATCGTGCGATTTCTGCTAAGGAGCTTGCTTCTTATTCAAGTAAGGAAACAAAACAAATTTTTGAGAATTGGAAAGAAGCTATTGATACGAAATTGAATGCTCTTCAAGAAAAGGATGTTTTCATCATAACGGGCTCTCTTTACTTCATTTCAGAAGTTCGAAAATACATTTGTGAAAGAAACTAGGGTAGCGGCTACCCTAGTTTTTTTGTTCTACAAATGAAGTCAAATGCATACATATAGGATAACTATATGGGACAATTTGACGAACCTCTCCGACAAATATCTCGTTTTTTTGTGAAGTGAATATGTTATGATGCGGACAATGATAAGAGGTGAGGTGTGAGGGTATGGACAAGCAATCACGAACAATCTCGGTTAAAGTAAATGGAACGGAAGCAAAGTATGAAGAAAAGAAGAAGGAAAAAGTTGAGTTTGATTGGATAGTAGTAGAGAGTGAAACACCGAAAAATGTAGTGCCGTTTCAAAAAAATAAGTTGCCATCTATCAGACAGCACCGGAAGAAATGGAATAATGCTTTTATTGTTATAGTTGCTACCGCGATCATTATTGGCACAGTGTTAGGGATGGGAATGCTTCACTTGTTAACGGGGCAAGGTACAGTTCGGGAAACTACGGTGACAAGTGGAGAAAAGAATCATGAAGCAGAGCGAAATGAAGTAACGGCTGAAGAGAAAAAAGCAGAAAAAACGAAAGAGGTAAATGCAGCTGCTTTAGAACCGATCACCTTATATTTCGTGCAAGGAGGTCTCTATTCTTCTGAAGAAAAAGGACAGGCAGCTACTCAGGAGTGGAAAGATAATGGAGGCGTAGCAGCGATTAAACCGATGGATGATAAATATTCACTTGTAGTTGGAATTTCTAGTGACGAGCAATCCGCAGAGAAATTGATTGAACAATATAAGAAAGATGGTATATCAGTTTTGAAAAAGAAATGGGAAATTACAGACCGGGCATTGCTGAAAAATGATAAAGAATCGGGTCCATTGTTAAGTAAGTTGCAGTCCTTATACATTCATTTTGTAAAATACTCGACTAGTATACAATCTGGAAGTAAAAGTAATCCGAAAGAAATAGAAGTGATTGAAAAGGAATGGAAGGCAATTGAAAAAGAGGGGAAATCAATTAAGCGTGAGGATGTAAAAAAAATATATACGTATGCATCAGTAGCTATGCAAACAATAAAAGAAGGACAAACTAATAAAGAAGCAGTAGCTAAATTGAATCAAGTTATCATTGATGGTTTGCTTTCTTATGAAAAAGTGGTTTCGCACAAAGCAAAAGAGTAAGATAATAAAATGAGAAGAAAGAAGTGCCGAGACTTCTTTCTTTTCTTTTGGATTGTATTTTAGATCAAAGTGCTTTTTTTGTGTACAGAATATAGTCGTATACAAAGGGAAGAGTCAATTTCCTGAAAAGAAAATGATATTTTTTTCAATTTGTGGGAAAGATATTCATTTGATACGATTAAGTTATATTTTTCTGTTACGTGCAAGAAAGAAAGGAGAAAATATGAAAAAACTTATTCTAGCTTCTGGCTCACCACGCCGGAAGGAATTACTTGAACTAGCGGATGTACCATTTGAAATTGTTGTGAGTGAAATAGAAGAAACAATCGGTGCGTATTCGTCACCTTCAGATATCGTGATGTCGCTTGCTTTGCAAAAAGCCTCTGCTGTAGCAGAAAATCATGAGGATGGTATAGTGTTAGGAGCAGACACGATTGTTACATATGAGTCACGTATTCTTGGAAAGCCTTCCGATGAGGCGGAGGCAAAGGAAATGTTGCAATTACTGTCAGGGAAAACACATGAAGTATATACAGGTGTTGCGCTCATTTCAAAAGAAAAAACGGTAACTTTCTATGAACGTACGGAAGTTACATTTTGGGAACTAACAGAAGAAGAGATTGATACGTATATTGGGACGAAAGAACCACTTGATAAGGCAGGAAGTTACGGTATTCAAGGGAAAGGTTCCATCTTTGTTCATCATATTCAAGGAGACTACTACAGTGTAGTGGGTTTACCAATTGCGCGTCTTATTCGTGAATTAAAACAGTTCGATAGTGATGCATCCCATGCTTAAAATTGCATGGGGTTTTCTTTGCGAAAAATTGAAAAAGGAGTGAACATATGAACGGTATTCGTGATGTTTTGAAAGAAGAACAACCACGGGAGCGTTTATTAGCAGAAGGAGCAAGTAATTTATCGAATCGGGAACTTCTTGCAGTATTACTTAGAACGGGTTCTAAAGAAGAATCTGTTCTAACATTAGCGGATCAAATTTTATATCATTTTGACGGATTAAGAATGTTGAAAGATGCTACAATGGAAGAGATGACAAGCATTCATGGAGTAGGAGTAGCAAAGGCGTCTCAGTTAATCGCTGCTTTTGAATTAGGAAGAAGAATGGTACGTTTAGAGTACCAAAACAGATATAGTATTCGGAGTCCAGAAGATTGTGCTAGTTATATGATGGAAGAGATGCGTTTTTTACAACAAGAGCACTTTGTTTGTGTAAATGTAACATAAATACTAAAAAAATACTATGTCTAAAACTTCTGTAGCTCCTTCTTCTTTATCAATTTTGATACTCTCGATAAACATATTCATAAATTGTCTTTTTTCAGTAGGGGATAGGTTTGACCAGTTATCTTTGATATTATTTATAGTTTCTTTTAGAATGTCATTATCTATCTCCTCGTTTTTATTAAGATTCAACGAATTTAGTTTTTCTTTGATTGCTTCTAATACACCTTTTGTTTCCTTCATTTGATTTGTAAACTCTTCATCTGTCATTAGATCATTAGACCAGGCTTTTTGGAATTTATCTCTTTGTCGTTCTACTTTAGCTAACTGTTTCTTTAAAATGTTGAATTCATCATCTTCTTTTTTTAATTGTGGAATTTGTTTGAAACGATATTTATAAATGTAATCTAAAAATGCTTTTTCAACCTTCTTTTCACTTGTAGCAAATGCTGCTTTTTTATTTAAAGCACATGCTTGACAACGATATTGGTTATTCTCCACATGTTTTTGATCTTTTTTTCTGTAATATATAGAACGTTCGCTAGCTAAACGATTACCACAGTTTGGACAGATTAATTTCATTTGATAGATAAAAACTGATTGTGTTTGTCGCTTTTTAATGTTTTGTCTACTCACTAAAATTTTTTGCAACTTCATAAATCTATCTTTAGTAATGATTCCTTGATGTGTTCCTTCGATTATTTCATCAGACCATCTTATAGCCCCGTACAAGGCGTTATTAGAAAGAATATCTAATATGGTACGTATATGCCATTTGTATCCTCTAATGGGCTTTACATGGCTATCTAAGCGCTCTGCAAGCTGTCTGATAGAATAACCTTCTTCAACCTTCTTTACCATGTCTAAAACAACTTTACTTTCTTTTTCATTTATAACAAGTCTGCTGTGGTCATTTTTATCAAAGCCAAATGGAGCCTTTGCTGAATATTCTCCTTGACGTGCCTTTTCTAATTGACCCATTCGAACACGTTCACCTAAATTTTCTCTTTCCCATTGTGCCAAAGCCGCAACAATTGTAATAAACATCCTTCCCATCGCTGTGGAAGTGTCATAAACTTCTGTGGCTGATTTAAAAGCGCAGTTATATTGATCGAATGTATCAAGTAATTTGTATAGATCCATAACAGAACGAGTTAAACGATCTAAACGATAAACGAGAACAGTAGTAATTAAGCCTTGCTTAATATGATTTAATAAAATATTTAATTGTGGTCGATTCGTATCTTTTGCTGATACACCTTCATCCACATAAAATTTAAAACTATCCCAGTCTTGTGCCACGCAATACGCTTTTAATTTCTCACGTTGAGCTGAAATAGAGAAGCCATCTCGTGCTTGTTCCTCAGTGCTTACTCTTATATAAATTCCAACAGTCACTATTTATCTCTCCTTTTAAAAAAGAGGACAGCTGTACGGGCTGTCCATTAAATTCCTAGCGCTAAGGATTTAACTAGTCTAACTCTACGATGTAAAGAACTACTTTTCCGTGTATCTTTAAGTTCTTAGCATTTTCATAAGAAACCGTGTAATCAAAGAATCTGTTATCGTATGAGTCAGGTCTAAATATTACACGCTCATTTTCTTTATCATGGAAAAATCTTTTAACAGAGTAGTCTCCGCCGTTACTAAAAACAACTATATCTCCATTTTTGAGATCTGATAACTCTACAGTTTTCACCACAATTATAGAGCAATGTGGGATAACTCTATTCATTGAATCACCATTAACTCTTGTTACGAATACATCGTTGTTTCCAGCCCATTTACCCATTAATGAATTTGGTATTGATATTTTTTCAAGTTCATTATCTGATATTGAATCAACACATAGTGGGAGACCGGCTGAAATTGATGTTGGAAAATAATTATATTGGGATTCATTTATTATATGAGCTGTTTTCTTAGTGGGCATATAAGGTTCCATTGTCGAAGGAAACAAGTCATTGATTGATACATCTAGTGCATTTGATATTGCAAATAGTGCATCTTGTTCAGGTTCATTTGTTCCATTTTCATAAGATGAAATTGTATTATGCTTTTTTCCAATTCGTAAACCTAATTCCTTTTGAGTCATCTTCTTTAGTTTCCTATAGTTCTTTATCTGTTGTCCTACATATTTAGAAATATCTTGTTTCATGAAGTTTCACCACCTCTCTAAATACATTATACCACATTTCATGAAGTTTTAAACAATAAATTTCATAAAACATGAAAATAATTGTTGAAACTTGTCATTTTTTCATGTATCATGAAGTACGTTAGCAAGGAGGTGAACAAAGTTGCAAGATAAATTAATATCTTTTCGTATGAGTAAAAGGTTGACTCAAAAAGATATGGCTGAATTATTGGGCATTGATAAAAGAACATACATAAACAAAGAACATAGTGTTACTCAATTTAAAGCCAATGAAATGTTCTTAATCGCTCAATATTTCGGTGCGGAGATCGGAGAAATTTTTTTACCAACAAACTTCATGAAACATGAAGTTTTAGGGGTGGAGGTAGTAGAAAGTGAAACGCACAATATTGGATAATCCGCCAAGCGAAGAAACAGCATTAAAAATGGCAGAGTTTTTTATGAAAACATCGGTACCTCGTATATTGGCTGCTCGTAAAGATAAAGAATCAGAAAAGAAAAGAGGTGATAAATCATGAATGGTGTTTTATCAGCAAGCAAATTAATGAAAGCACATGAGGTTGTAAAACAATGTGCTGAGGTTCGAAATAATCCAACGCAATTATTTGTAGTTGAGATGAGAAGAAAACGTAAGTTAAGTGAAATGAACCGTAAGGTTTCAACTCGAAGGGAGGTGAGTTAATTGGAGTACCATGTTCCGGAAGTAAACAAAGATAGGTATGTACATATCTCAATTGAAACTTATGAGATTAAAAATCCAACATCGTTTGATATCAGAAATTTAAAAGGAAAAGGAGAGAGCCATTTAACACTGGCCTTAGTGTTTGATAGCAATGACTACTCTCCAGATAAATTCACACACTTTTTTTATGCATTTAATAAATTCATGGATGAATTCAATGCAAAGAACCGATTATAAATTAATTAATTTATAAACCAAATTGTTGTTTTAAATAACTTGTTGCTAATGCTGACATGATGGAAATAGATACACTGGATAGCGAACTTGCGGCAGTCTTAGTCTTTGACCAAATTGCATTGTCACGAATGGTATCTAAGAACTGATGACCGTCCCATGATATAGAATCAATTGATAAATTAATTAATTCGTTACTTCCATATTTACAGCTTCCGTTCAGGTAATTAGCTTCAACTAGTTTTTTAAAACTATAGAATGTGTCATCAAATCCATGCTTTGAGACAGTATCTAGATTGTTGAAATGTGGTAATACAAAATAATCATTAATAGTAAGCTTCTCTTCTAATTCAAGAAGAAGATCTCTTACACAGTCTTGATTTAGTTTCATTGGTTAAACCTCCTTTCAAGGAAGATTATACCAGAATAGTAGATTAGAGGTGAGTTAATTGAAAGAAGTAACATTGGTTTTTAAATCAGGCGCAAAGGTTAGTTTTACGGCAGCACAATTTAAAACATTTAAAAATAACTTTGGATTTTTATCAACAATTGAATGGGAAGGTGCTACTGGAAAGGTTCCATTACATATTGGAGTTAGTAGTATCGATGCATTATTTGTGGAAGACATTGCTGAAAAGCAAACTATTAAGGAGTCTGATCATCCAATTGAAGATTTCTATGGTTGCGAAATTAAGCAAGATGATAAGTATTTTATGTTTGGACAGGATGCCGTACTTGAAGGGAATCTAACGAATTACTTAATTGCGGAACAAAACGTTGAATGCTTTCGAGCTGTATAAAAAAACCACCTGCGCCAACAGGTGATTTAGAAAAACAAAATTCAAAGTCATTATAGCATGAAATTTATTTGTGTAAAGGAGCGTCTTAAATGAATGAGCAATTTGAAGTGAAAACTTCATATTTGGTAATGGTAGGGAAACTGTTTGTCTCTAATGGTGTGTTTATTGCAAACTTCTCTAAAAATATAAATGATGCTACGGAATTTGATTACGATACAGCGAAGGAATTATCTTTCCAATATGGCGGTGTATTCGTTAGAAAAACTGTGGATTATGAAGTGGTGGGGGAACAGCAATGAAAAGAATTAATTTGTATGACGGAAAGTACACCGTTGTGAATGAATTAAACGAAGGTGGTAGTCTCCATGCACTTCGACACGGTGAAAAATGGCGTTCACTTGCTGGAGATGGCTTAATTTTAGCTATGTTTCACAAAATAGAAGAACTTACTAATCAAAAGGTTGATTATGAAAAGTCATTGATGGAAATAACAGCACAACATGATGATACATCAGGAAAACGATTAAAAGAAATTGCTAATAAAGCGTTAAATAAACATAACCCACACAGATCTTGTCCCAATTGTCATGATGATTGCATAGGTTGGATTCTTGAAGGACAACCATGTGGGAGGGATTTATCATAATTGAAAATACAATGATTATAGGGAATTCTCATGATTCAGCGATAAATAACGTTATGGATCATTGTCGAAGTTGTGGTAAAGAAATCTATTTCGGTGAAGAATACCGAGATATTGACGGTGATCACATACACGATGAAACAGAATGTATCCTACAATATGTAGAGTCGCATTCCACAAAGAGAGTGGCAGGTGAGTGATATGAACTTGCAAGACTGGATGTTGCAAGGAAAAATTGAATCTAAAATGCAGATCATAATGAATTTAATAGAACGGTATAAACACAGTGATGATCCACATGCTTCATTAATGATTGTCGCTTATGAACATGGGTTACAGGATCTTATGGAAATATATGAGCTCATTCAGCAGAAGGAAGTGATTCCATTTTGAATGCTGGTATTGAGGAATTAGAAAAGTCACTAGAAGTAGAGCAAAGAAGGCTAAGCGAATATCAACGGAATTTAGAAAGGTTAATAGAAAAGAAACCTATCGTTGAACAAAACATTCGGAATACTGAAAGTAAAATCTTTGACCTCGAAGGTTCAATTTTTGTTCTGAAAAGCATGGCGAAAGGGTGAATTAAATGGAAATCACAAATGCTTCTAGTATTACAACGGATAACTCAACATATTTAATTTATGGTAATCCTGGTATGCGTAAAACATCTACAGCGAACTATTTAGAAGGTAAGACACTTTATATTCCAATCGATAAAACACAAGCTCCATTATCAGGTAACTCGAATATTGATATTGTTCAATTTGATACTTATGAAGCTTGGACGAATTGGAATACACTCATGAAAGATTTATCCACATCTGACTTATCAAAATACGATACGATTTTTTTCGATAACATTTCAGAGTTAACTAGATCCATGCTTGCAAACTTAGGTCGCGAAGGGAATAACAATCGTGTTCCTTCACAAGCAAATTACCAGCAAATTGATTTTTTCATAATAGATAGTATTCGATTTATCCAAACGTTAGGAAAGCGTGTTGTGTTTACAGCATGGGAAATCACTGACAAGTGGGAATTACCTAGTGGTCAATCTGTCAATCGTGCTTATCCAGATATTCGAATCAAGATTTTAAACAACTTTATGGGTCTATGCCAAGTGGTTGCGAAATCAGTTATCAATGAAGAAACAAAAAATTATGGGTTTATTCTAGAGCCTTCACCTTACATTTTTGCAAAGAATCAACTGGATAATCGTAAGGCTTGTGCTCATGAAGATATTTTTAAAATTGGTTATGTACCAGAAAAACAAGGGGGAAATAAATAATGTCATTCTTTAAATTTGATGAAACAAACGTAAGCAAAGGTTTTGAGTTAGTAGCAGAAGGTAAATATGAAGCGACTATTATTAACGCAACAGCGAAATATTTTCAAGGTCATCCAACATTAGATTTAGATTTCGAAATTCGTTCAGATGTTCCACAAAATCACCAAGGAGAGAAAATTCGATATAACACATTCTATTTCCATAATGACAATCCGGAATTTAAGGAAAACAACATTAAAAAAATTAATAGCTTACTTGGAGCTTGTGCATTCCCTCATGACACTACATTTAACAGTGCAGAGGAAATGGCTAAACAACTTTTTAATAAGTCATTATTGATTACTGTTAAACATCAAGCGGATAAAAAGGATAAAACTAAAATATATCCTAAAGCAAAATTCTTCGATAAATCTAAAGTGAATTCACCAACACAAGTTGGTGAGCCAATTATTGTTGGTGATAGTGATTTGCCATTTTGATAATAACTAAATAGAGAGGTTGGTTTTACCGACTTCTCTTTTTTATACCCTAAAAAGTTAATTGGAGGGCGCAATGAAAGAAAATCCATACAATTTTAATGAAATTCCTGCTGAATTAAAAGCCCTTCCTCAATGGATTTTGTGGAGGTTTGAAAAACGAAATAATAAGCCAACAAAAGTGCCGTATCAAGTAGATGGAGAAATGGCACAGGCAAACAATAGACGTACCTGGTCGACATTTGCAACAGCAGTCAAATTCTATTTAGAAGGTGACTATGACGGCATAGGGTTTGTGTTTAGTAGGCAGGATAACTATATCGGAATTGATATTGATAAGTGTGTTGTAGATGAAAAAACAAATGCTTTTGCTACGGAAATTATTGATACCTTAGACAGCTATACAGAGTTTTCTCCATCAGGGAAAGGGATTCACATCATTATCAAAGGGAATCTTCCACAATCTGTTTTAGGTACTGGACGGAAAAATACTAAACATGGTTTGGAAATTTACTCATACGGTCGATTTTTCACTTTCACTGGAAATCGTGAAAATTCTAATGATGTATATGAACGTACGGATGAACTAGCTGAAGTGTTCGAAAAGTATTTTGATGATAGCGACATTCAAGGGCGTGTAAATTTAGCAGAATTTGAGAAAGACGAAATTAAAATTTCAAATGATGCTTTATGGGAAAGAATGTTTCGCAGTAAGAACGGTGATGAAATTCGTTCATTATACAATGGCAGCTTAATCAATGATGATCATTCGGCAAGTGATCTTGCTTTATGTAATCATCTTGCATTTTGGACAGGAAAATCGGCAACTCGAATGGATTCGATGTTTCGTGAAACAAGTCTTATGCGTGACAAATGGGATGTTATTCATTTCAGAGACACGAATGAAACTTATGGCGAAAGAACGATAGCAACCGCTATTTCATCAACTTCCACAACTATTTTAGACAACAAACAGCAATTCGAAGAATTCTCTTTTGATTTCCATAATGGAAATGCAGAAGAGGTTGTGGAGGACAAGCAAAAAAAGAAATTCCGTTTAACAGAGCTTGGAAATGCTGAACGTATCGCATATGAATATGGTCATGTAATCAAATATGTTAGCGACATTGGTTGGTTTATATGGGACGGAAAACGGTGGAAATTAGACACTAAGAAAGAGATTGAAAGAATTACAGCAAAAGTACTTCGCAGTCTCTATAAGTCAGAAGACGAATCTGAAATGAAATGGGCACGGATGTGTGAGCGCAGAAATATCCGAATGAATAGCATTAAAGATTTAATGCCGTTAGTACCAGGAGAACGTGAGGACTTTGATAGACATAAATATTTGTTCAATGTTGAAAATGGCATTGTTGATTTAAAAACTGGAAAGCTACAGCAGCATGATAGAGAAATTGGTTTAACCAAAATCACCAATATTGCATTTGATGAAAATGCGAAATGCCCAACATGGTTAGCGTTCTTAGATCAAATATTCTTAGGTGATAAAGAACTTGTGAATTATATGCAAAGGCTTATTGGATATAGTCTAACGGGTGATATTTCAGAGCAAATTATGATGTTCTTAGTCGGTGGTGGATCGAATGGTAAATCAACATTTATTAATACCATCAAAGATTTACTTGGTGAATATGGTAAACAAGCAAAGGCAGATACATTCATTAAGAAAAAAGATACAGGAGCCAATAATGATATCGCTCGACTTGTTGGAGCGCGGTTTGTAAGTGCGATTGAAAGTGAAGAAGGAGAAAAGCTTTCTGAGTCATTTGTTAAACAAATTACAGGTGGCGAACCAGTATTAGCACGATTCTTGAGACAAGAATATTTCGAGTTTATTCCAGAATTTAAAGTATTCTTCACGACTAACCATAAACCAGTTATTGGCGGTCTTGATGAAGGGATTTGGAGACGTGTTAAGTTAATACCATTTAATCTTAATTTACCAGCTCATAAGCGTGATAAACGATTACCTGAAAAGCTATCTTTAGAAATGCCAGGTATCTTGAATTGGGCGATTGAGGGTTGCATGAAGTGGCAGCAGGGAAGATTGAAAGAACCGAAGGTCGTAGCAGAAGCAACAGGGCAATACAAAGAGGATATGGATATTTTAGCCCCATTCCTTGATGAGGTTTGTTATATAGACGAGCCTGAAAATGAAGCGATTAAGATTGAAGCAAAAGAATTATATAACGTTTATGACAATTGGTGCTTTAAATCAGGTGAAAGAACCTTAGGAAATAGATCCTTCTATCGAATGTTAGAAACGAAAGGATTTGGAAAAATGAAGGGTTCTAAAAATAGAACGTTTCTTACAGGAATTACCTTAAATGAGCGTAAGCCTGTTACTAAAGGTGTTACTGAAAACCATGAAAATAGCAAATTTAAGGTCACTCAGTAACCTTTTTGTTATTTAAATAACCCTTTATGATTTTTAATAACCCTACCTAAATGCAGTAATATCAATGGTTTGAGTTATATCTTATAGTTGTTTTGTTATTTTTGTTATTGGGATTTTATATAAATAAAAAAATAAAAAATATAAATATATATATTAGGAGCAGTAATACCCAAACATTGATAACAAAAGTAACCCTTTTTGCTGAATCCCTTGGGGCTGTAAGGCTCAGTTGGGTTATTAAAGAAAATCTTTAGTAACATTTGAGGGTTTTTAAATAACTTTTTTATTTTTTAATAACCCGAAGGGAGTTTCTTCGAAAAATGAAAGTACTATTAATTTTAAGTGTGATTTGGAAATCAGGTGCAAATATCTATCTTGATGAAAAAGATAATCAAGTTGCGATAAAAAAACAAAATTTAATTCCAGCGGAAGTTATGAAGGCTGCCGAACAAAATTATCAAGCCATTTATGATTGGTTTAAATCTTGGAAGGATGCAAGCAATGAGAAGGTTACTATCTTGAAGATTGTTAATCAGTTTTGCGGATGGCAGCATAATCAAAAATTAAATGAATGGTTGCTTGCTGATACTGATTCATTACAAATGTTCTATGACTGGACGGTTGTTCTTGCTAAGAACGGTTGGACAGATATGTATGAGGATTATCGCCAATTTGAAAATGATGAATCGAATGCAATGGCTAGAAAGATATATGAACGGGCGGTTTTATATGCAAGGAAAGGGGCTTGAAGATGAGAGAAATTAAATTTAGAGCTTGGGTTTTAAGAGATTGGGCATTAGATGGATTAATGGAAAACATGATGGAATATGATGTTGAATCATTCCATGATCCATTATATGAGTACAAGCAAGGTAATATCATCTTAATGCAATACACAGGATTAAAAGACAAGAAAAATGTTCCGATTTATGAAGGGGATATTGTACAAATTAGTGGTCATCCATTCCAAGGTTCAATTGATATAGATGGAAATTATGAGGTTGGATATAACGAGTTAATGGAATTATGTTGTGGCGGTTGGTACCTTCACAGAATGAGACACTGGGCTGAAGTAATCGGAAATATCTATGAAAACCCAAAGTTACTGGAGGAATCAAAATGATTCGTTTTCATTACACAGATACAGAAATAAATAAAATTCTTAAAACACTCACAATCGTGATTGATACAAGAGAACAACAGAACCAACATATTCGTGATTACTTAATTCAAAAGGATATACCGGTAAAGATTCAAAAGTTAGATACAGGTGATTATGGTTGTATGATTCCCAAAAATGAAGAACTTGGAATACCACGAGATATCTATTTAGATCGTCGGATAGAAAGAAAAGCAAGTATTGATGAAATTACAAGTAACCTACAAAAAGATACGCAAACAAGATTTGAAAATGAGTTAATTCGTTCAAAAGATATTCCATTCACTTTAATTGTGGAAGATCCGCGTGGTTACGAAAAAATACTTACAGGTGATTATCAATCAAGATACAACCCAAAAGCATTACTCGGTAGGCTTAATACTTTTAAAGTGAAATATGACTTTGAAATTGTCTTTTTAGATAAAAAGTTTGTTGGTAATTGGATATATCATGTCCTTTATTACCATGCAAAACACTACTTGAAAACAGGAGCTTTTTAATATGACATATTCTCGTGAAGAGCAAGAAACTACACTGGTTTTCGATAATAGTACAGGTGAGTGGAACGTTTACTCTACTGTTCCTAAACACATAAGAAAACTAGCTAATTTATGTGAGTTACAAACCTTAGAGGAAGAGGATGGAAGGCCGACGGCTGTAAAAGGTGTTCTTCAAGAAAAACAAGTAACAATGAAAAATTTAAGAGTTATGACAGAAGAACAAAGACAGAAAGCGGCTGAAAGACTTTCTAAGGCTAGAAATGTACAGAAATAACAGAAAAACTTTAGTTCTAATATCAATCTAATACAAAAGGAGTCGGGAGACATGACCAATATAAAATTGAACGTTTTATTCAAGAAAATGCAAAAGGACGATAAAAAAGAAGTTTTAATGTTCCATGTACTAAGTGATGAATTACCACATGCTGATGAGTTGTTAAAAATGCCAGGTACTATTGTTCATTTAACTGTGGAGAAAAGTGATGTTGAACCAATCGGTGCTGAATTCGTATCTATTCAACGTGATAGCAAGAAAACGGTTCTTAAATTCAATGTAAAAGGTGATACAAAAGATAAAATCAATAAACTTTATCCATTCGCTGGGGAAAATGTTTCTATCATTCTTGAACCTTCTCAAATGTCGATTGATGAATTCTATGAAGAACCGCATGAAGGTGTTGAGTACAACGTTAATCCAGATGGAACAACGGAAGTTGCTCCTGGTCAATTAAAGATTGTTGATGATGAAAGTGTTGCGGAATAAGTATTTGTCCTGGGTTTCGGCTCAGGATATTAATACAATTTGAATTTTGTAGAAAAGTAGGTGAGTTATATGTACCATTGCGAAAAATGCTTAGAGTGTTTTGAAGATGAAGAAGAATATCTAATTCATTTACCGGAATGTGAATACTAATCCAAAAGCGTTACTAAATTTCAATCTGATGAAAAAATGGCTTTTCAGATTGAGAAAAAACTAATGTGTTTTTCTTTCTTAATACATTTGGTCGTATAAATGATAAAACGTCTTAGAAAGGAAAATAAACGTGTTTTATGAGATTGATTGTCTAATGGATGAAACAGATGCATTTTATATCATCCATTTTTATATACAGGGAAACGATAGATACCGTTTCCCTTATCAATATGACTATTTGTTAAGTAAAAAACCAACTACTGGACCGATTAAATCTTTAGCTGCAACACCAATTGATAAAATTGAATTCATTCTATCAACAATCTTAAAGACACCTTTGACATTTTCATCTTCTACTACAGGTGAAATAGCTTCATTATTTATGAACAATGAACCAATGGTTTGTCCTAAGGCTGTTTTCATACCTTCAATACCAGAGATTCTATAGTTAAATAAGGATGTTCTTATTGAATTTAAGTTGTTAAATAATAACGATTTAACATCCTCAGGAAGAGTAGAGTATGTGATGCTGTCTATTAAATTGTTAATTTCATCAATTAAATTATTAATTTCTTCTTCGTCAATTGGATCTTCTTGAAAATCGTATACGAAATTCATATTGTCACCCATGTAAGATAATGCAGTCAATGTTTCGTTATCGATATAGTTTAGGAAGTGATTCATATTACCTTCAAAGTTCATTGGAGAAAGAGCGCTTTCAATTCGGTTTAAAAAATTTAAATTTTTTTCATTATATAACTTTTCATTTTTCTCGATATATTCTCTGGTGCTTGCAACAAGAGAAAGCATTGAATGCATTGAATTTATTAGAGATGAAATATCTTCTGCATCAACTTGGAATACTGTAGACCAAGTATTTCTAAAGGGAGTATGATTACCATTATTGTTAGTACAATAATGACGGGCTTGTCTCAAAAGGACATGTAATTTAAGTGCTGGATTTTCCATTTTAAAATCCCCTTTCCATTTTATCTATAATTTTACAATGTGAATATAGAAAAATAAATAAAAAGGTAGGTGAATCATCATTTTTGACTGGCTGAAAGACTATCAGAAATTAGAAGAAGAAATCACTTATTTAGAATACAACTTAGATAAAACAAAAGCTGAATTGAAACGCTGGATCAGTGGTGATTTGCGAGAAGTACGTTTAACTGCTGAGTCAGAAGGTGCTAAGGTAGAAAATCGTATTGAAGCCATTGAATATGAGTTAGCACATAAGATGAATGAAATGTATGATTTAAAGTATTTGATTGATAAGTTTACAGGATTAGATAACCGAATACTAAAAATGAAATATATGGACGGTATGACATTAGAAGATATTGCTTATCACTTACATTATAGTCCAGGTTATATCAGACGTAAGCACGCTGAGATAAGAAAGATCATTAAGTTTGTAGAGGAGTTCTAATGTCACATTTATGTAGGGCATACAAGGTGTACAGAAACTATTGAAAAAATGAATTATAGTAATAACATAAGATTTTGACGAAAGGGCAACTGATGCATGGTTGCTCTTTTTATTATGTGAAAAAGGATATTGTTAGGTTTTGTCGAAATGTAAGTGTTGAGAAGGAGGTGCACTTACTTGAATCATTTTTCAAAGTTAGTTATAGATGGAGTAGAGTATAATGAGAGTGGGATGTTTAATACAAACGGTAATGAGATAACAATTAGTCAATACAGTAATGGGTTTAAACAACCTTTTAAAAATTTTCAATATAACGGAGCGATAGGATATATTCAATTTGATAACGAGAAGCCAATTCTGGGGGAATTCAAAGTTGTGAATATCCATGATGATAACATTCTTCTGAAGAGACCAACAGTAATTCTTAAATGATAACTAACTTTAGGAGACAAAGAAAAGAATAGTATATAGATAACAAAGCATCCAACATGGGTGCTTTTATTTTGGATAAGGAAGTGATGAGATGAGTTGGTTTAGTTACTTTCTTGGATGTGGAACAGGATTTATGGTTTGTTTGGTAATTATGATTCAAGTCCTTAAAGCAAAGGAAGTACAGGAATTAGATTGATAAGGGGTGAGGGAATGAATACATCCTTTCATAATGTAATCGGTGTACATGAAGCTGCATCTATTCTCAAAGTATCGCCTGGTCATATTAAAAATCTATGTGCTACTGGAAAGATTGTAGCAAAGAAGATCGGTAAGACATGGGTAATTGATAAATCAAGATTAAGAGGAGTGAGATAGTAATGATTACTGAAATTAGAAAAACAATATCAGGTACTGAGTATTGGGATAATGAAGAAAAGCGAAGTTTATTTGTTCCTACAGGTGAAGAACCAGGATTCAAAGTAACTGCAAATCCTAAGAGTATGATTGCTAAATTTGCTGACGATAAAGTGATTGATGTTAAAGTAACTGAATTAGAGGATATGACAGTGAAAGAATTACGTGAACATGCTGCATCGATTAATGTTGAGATACCAGCTGATGTTAAAAGGAAAGAAGACATCATTAAGTTACTATCATGAAGTATTGTGCTGAACAAGGATGCAAGACATTAATTGATAAAGGACGATATTGTCCGAATCATAGACGTAAACGAAAGAAGACAGTTGTTTATTCAAAGAACAAATCATTCTATCGTACGAAAGCATGGGAAGATTTAAAGTCATTCTGTTATCAAAGAGATAAAGGATTGTGTCAACGATGTGGAAGGTTCGTGTTTGGTAAGCAAGCACATCATCATCATATTGTTCCAATTCAAATAGATCCTTCATTGAAGTTAGATCCTAATAATGTTGCGACATCTTGTGATAAATGTCATCCAATCTTAGAAAAAGAAAGTAATGAGAAATACGATAAGAATTATAAGAAAAAGAAAAAGTTTGACTGGAAATTATAAAGCCCCCCTATCAAAAAAATAAATTTTGCTCATCTGGGGGGATAGGGAGTGGGGGTGCAAACGCGCGCCTCAAAATGGTTTTTTGAAAAAAATTTCGTTTTTTTAGGTGGTGATGTAAGGAATGGCCAGAAAATCGAAGGTCGTAATTGAAGCTGAAAAGAAAAAAGAAATCGAAGCGCAGCGTATTATGGATGTTTTGGTTGAAGCCGGAACTTATTCACCAGCGCTTGACCCATTGATTGAAGTTTATCTTGATGCAGTTGAGATATACAGCGTCAAATATGGATTGTGGAAGAATTTAAACTTTCCAACAGTCCAAAAAACAAAGAATGTAAATGGTGATGTAAAAGAATCAAAGCATCCATTAGCTCAACAAGTTGAAGTTTGGTCGAAGCAAAAAGCGAAATATTTGGGGCAATTAGGACTGGATGGAAAGAACAAGGATTTACTTAAAAATAGTGGGGTTCTTCTTGGAAAAGGTGAAAAGCAGGAAGAGGACGATAAACCCACTGATAACAACAAATTAGTGCAATTTAGGAAGATGAAAAGCCGATGATTGATTTTGAAACAAATTATGCAGATATATTCGTTTCTGAAGTAGATGCAGCCCCGCACTTATATTCTGATTCTATTAAATTAGCAATCAAACGATATAAGAAATGGAAGAAACGAAAAGATATTTGGTTCGATGTTGAAAAAGCAAATGCGATGATTTATTTCACAGAAACATTCTTAAAACATGCAAAAGGAAAATGGGCAGGGCAGCCGTTAATTTTAGAGTCCTGGCAAAAATTTTACTTTGCTAACATCTATGGATGGCAAAAATATAATGAAGATGGTAAAGCGGTGCGTGTTATTCGTACTGCTTATTTGCAGGTTCCGAAGAAAAACGGAAAAACAATCATGGGCGGTTCACCTGTTATTTATGCGATGTACGGTGAAGGTGTAAAAGGCGCAGATTGTTATATTTCCGCTAATACTTTTGAACAATGTCAAAATGCAGCTGGACCAATTGCTTTAACAATTGAAAATAGTCCTGATTTACGTCCAGATACGCGTATCTATAAAGGTAAGGAAGATACGATTAAGTCAATTAAATACACATTTGTGGAAGACGATATTAAATATGCAAATGTAATCAAGGTTCTTACAAAAGATAACGCTGGTAACGAAGGTAAAAACCCGTATATCAATTATTTTGATGAAGTCCATGCTCAAATGGATCGTGAGCAATACGATAACTTACGTTCAGCACAAATTGCCCAAGAAGAACCACTCAACATCATCACTTCCACAGCAGGGAAGAATACCGGCTCGCTTGGAACTCAAATTTATACTTATGCAAAAGAAGTTTTGGATAAGGATAAAGATGATTCTTGGTTCATGATGATCTATGAGCCGAATAAAAAGTTTGATTGGGAAGACCGTGATGTTTGGCGAATGGTCAATCCAAACATGGATGTATCAGTTAACATGGAGTTTCTTGAAAATGCTTTTAAAGAAGCCCAAAATAATAGTTTTAATAAGGCGGAATTCTTATCAAAGCATTTAGATGTATTTGTTAACTATGCTGAAACGTATTTTGATAAAGACCAATTGGATAAAATGCTTGTGGATGATTTGGGAGATGTCGAAGGATTAACTTGCGTTGTTGGTGTGGATTTATCGAGACGTACCGATTTAACTTGTGTATCGATAAACATTCCAACTTATGATGAAGAAGGAAAAGCGATTCTAAAAGTTAAGCAAATGTATTTTATTCCGGAGTTTGGAATTGAAGATAAAGAACAGCAACGAAATGTTCCATATCGTGCGTTTGCTGAACATGGGTTTGCGATTATTTGCCCTGGTAAAACAGTTGATGAAGAGATGGTAAACGAATATGTAGAATGGGTATTTGAGAATTTTGATTTACGACAAATCAATTATGATCCAGCACTTGCTGAAAAGCTCGTTGAAAAATGGGAAATGCTCGGTATCCCATGTGTGGAGGTACCGCAATATCCAACACATATGAATGAGCCACTTGATGATTTTGAAATATTATTGCTTCAAGATCGAGTAATAACTGATAATCAATTATTAATTTATTGTGCGAGTAATGCAAAAGTAATTACTAATATCAACAATTTAAAAACACCATCCAAACGTAAATCGCCTGAACATATTGATGGATTTGTGGCTATGTTAATTGGACATAAAGAAACATTGAATATGATGGAAGATGCTATTCCAGATGAAGATTACGATGAATATTTAGATGATATTTATAGATAGAAAGGCGGTGAAAAATTGGGTTTACGAGATCGGTTTTCAAATTATTTGTATCGACAAGCTGAAAAACGTGGCTGGTTTGAAGATATTTTTAATAATGCCATTCGTTATGGTGGTAGATATGTAAGTGACGATAATATCTTGGAATCCTCTGATGTTTATGAGTTATTACAGGATATTAGTAATCAAATGATGTTATCTGAAATAGTTGTGGAAGATAAAGAGGGCAAGGAACTTAAGAATGACTTGGCTCTTAAAGTTTTGAAGAATCCAAACAACTATTTAACACAATCGGAATTCATTAAATTAATGACAAACACTTATTTACTCCAAGGTGAAGCCTTTCCGGTGCTGGATGGAGATCAATTACATCTGGCATCTAATGTTTATACAGAACTAGATGATAGGTTAATAGAACATTTTAAAGTGAATGGAGAAGAAATTCCATCATTTATGATTCGTCATGTGAAAAATATTGGTGCAGATCACTTAAAAGGGAAAGGTATTCTTGAATTAGGTAAAGATACACTGGAAGGTGTGATGTCAGCTGAAAAAACCTTAACCGATAAGTATAAAAAAGGTGGATTATTAGCATTTATATTGAAATTGGATGCTCATATAAATCCACAAAATGGAGCACAGTCTAAATTAATCAAAAAGATTTTAGATCAATTAGAATCAATTGATGAATCAAGGTCTGTTAAAATGATTCCTCTTGGAAAAGGGTATTCAATAGACACGCTTAAAAGTCCATTAGACGATGAAAAGACTTTAGCATATCTAAATGTATATAAAAAGGATTTAGGTAAATTCCTGGGTATAAATGTGGATACATACACAGCTTTAATCAAGGAAGACCTTGAGAAAGCAATGATGTATTTGCATAACAAAGCAGTTAGACCAATAATGAAAAACTTTGAAGACCATTTGAGTCTTCTTTTTTTCGACAAAAATTCAGACAAACGCATTAAATTCAAGATTAATATCCTTGATTTTGTTACTTATAGCACAAAAACAAATATCGGTTACAACATTGTACGTACTGGGATTACATCACCAGATAATGTTGCAGATATGCTGGGATTCCCTAAACAAAATACACCTGAATCACAAGCTATTTATATTTCAAATGACTTGACTGAAATAGGTCAGAAAAATGCTACAGACGATTCATTGAAGGGAGGTGATGGAAATGGCAAAGACAAAGGAAACAAGGACATTTGACATCACCAAATTAAATACCAGGGATGCTACAGAAGAAACACCTTCTATCATAACTGGTTATGCAGCTGTTTTTAATTCAAAAACGTCTATTGGTGGTTGGTTTGATGAAGTTATTGAACCAGGGGCATTTGCTCGTTCTCTTTCTGAGAATGGAGATATTAGGGCGTTATTTAATCATAATTGGGATAACGTTCTTGGTAGAACAAAAAGCGGTACATTACGACTTGAAGAGGATGAAAGAGGGTTGAAATTTGAAATTGAATTACCTAATACATCTGTTGGTCGTGATTTAGCAGAAAGTATGTCCAGGGGTGATATTAATCAATGTTCTTTTGGATTTTGGATAACAGAAGAAAACTGGGATTATAATGTTGAACCAGCATTAAGGACGATTAAAGAAGTAGAGCTTTATGAAATATCAGTTGTTTCTATACCAGCTTATGATGATACTGAAGCATCATTAGTACGTGGTAAAGAGATCGGTAAAGAAGTAGAACAACGAATGAAAATGATTAAACAAATAAATCAACTTTTGGAGGGAAAATAAAATGAACAAACAATTATTATTAGCACTACAAAAACGAAATAAAGAAAGATTAACAGAATTACGTACAAAAATTAAGAGTCCAGAATTACGTGCTGAAGATTTAACAACCATTCAGGAAGAGATTGATGAAATTAATAAGCAATTACAAGAAGTTGCAGATCAATTAGCAAATCTTGAAGAAGATGGTTCTGGTAATGAAGGAGACGAAGAAGGATCTAATGAGGGTGACGAAGGTTCTAGTGGTGAAGGTAGTGAAGGGACAGAAGGTGACGAAGGCGGTTCTGGTGAAAGTCGTTCAAATGTAAATCCAGAACAACGAAATGCAGCAATGACAGCTATTGCAACGGGTCTTTCTACTCGTGGTCATAAATCTACTAAAAATAAAGAAAAAGAAATTCGCTCAGCATTTGCAAACTTTGTGGTTGGTAAAATCTCTGAAGCCGAAGCACGCTCACTTGGTATTGAAGCTGGTAATGGATCAGTAACTATTCCAGAAGTCATTGCGAGTGAAATTATTACGTATGCTCAAGAAGAGAACTTATTACGTAAATACGGAACAGTTGTAAGAACAGCAGGTGATGTAAAATATCCTGTACTTGTGAAGAAAGCTGATGCAAACGTACGTAAAAAAGAACGCGGTGCATCTGATGAAATTACAGAAACAGCAATTGAATTCGATGAAATTCTATTAAGTCCAGCAGAATTTGATGCGCTTGCTACTGTAACTAAGAAACTTCTTAAGATGACAGGTGCACCAATTGAACAAATCGTTGTGGACGAGCTGAAAAAGGCTTATGTACGCAAAGAAACAAACTATATGTTTAATGGTGATGACAAGGACAATGAAAACCCTGGTGCATTAGCGAAAAAAGCTGTTAAATACTATGAATCAGAAACGATTGATATTAATGCAACAGGTTATTCTCAAAAGTTATACCAACAATTAGTTAAATTAAAAGGGCAACCTGTTACGGAAGTTTTAAAGAAATCAATGTGGATTGTGAACCGTGCAGCCTTAACGGTTTTAGAAGGAATGACTGATACAACTGGACGTCCTTTATTGCATGAAGCGAAAGATGGTGTAGGTTACACATTACTTGGTCATAAATTAGACTTTACAGACGAAGCAAGTGCAACTGATCCAACTAAACCAGTATTCTATTTTGGTGATTTCAAAGCTTTCCACATTCAAGATGTTATTGGAGCAATGGAATTACAAAAATTAATTGAGAAGTTTAGTGGTACAAATAAAGTTGGTTTCCAAATCTATAACCTATTAGATGGTCAATTAGTTTATTCACCATTTGAACCAGCTGTTTACCGTTATGAAGTTGGTGAAATTAAGCCAGGTGCTTAATATGGATGATTTAATCGATAAATTTAAAAGTCATATACACTTTGAAGAGGGGATGGATGATTCCATGCTCTCTTTTTATTTAACTACTGCACAAAAGTATGTTCA